>CAYYQJ010000299.1:0-4783 GCA_964473775.1 uncultured Bacteroidales bacterium
ATAGCTTCAGGTGACTGGAGTTCAGACGTGTGCTCTTCCGATCTCCCATTTGCCTGTTTCTTCGTTCAAATAATAGAAATTGTAATTGCCACTTGTTTCGGAAGCAAAATCTACTGAAATGGTTTTTCCGTTTGCCAGATAAACGGGTTTTCCGTCGCTGCTGCCTTTTATTTCAAACATACCTGCCGATTCGAAGTTGAAAGTTTTTCCGGCACTGTCGCAGGTCATGGGAATGCCACTGACAAGAATTTCGGCTGCCGAACGGAATTCTTTGATTTTAATATGCACAGAATCTTTTACTATAGTGCCGTCTTCAAAAACAAAAGCATTTTCGGGCACCGAAAACACAGAGCCTTTGATGGTTCGGATTTTAATGCTGCTTTGCGGATTGATGATGCTGTTTTCGTCCTGAATACTTACATTTTTAAATGGAGAAGTGTATTTAAGCTGAGATGCAGCATTTTTGCTTCCATGGTTGCATTGATAAAAAGCTGATATCACAAGGAGTATCAGCAGGATTTTCGAAAATTTGACAAGCTTTTTCATGTGATTATATTTTGAGATGATTTGGATTTTTTAAAGAACACTAAACCTGAAACATTTTGATGAACTGCGAAGCACTATATTAATAACTATGTAAATGGAAGAAAATTGTGTGGGGAAGGGAATTTTTTAATGCAAAACGGGCATTTAATTACATGTTACGATTTACGAGTTGCGATTTTACAAACACAGGTGAGTTTTGAGTTGGGGAAAGGCTTGAAAAAAAGACTGACAATTCGACAGAAAAACTGACATTCGTGCACAAAAACTGACATTCGTTCCGATTTTTTGTCAAAATGTCTGTTATTGACTTCGAAGTACGCGTATTTTGTTTCGAAGATGACGTATTTTATATCGAGGGACTCGTATTCGACTTCGAGGTACTCGTATTGTATTTCGAGGATAGCGTATTTTACTTCGAAGAATGCGTATTTTATTTCGAGGGTATCGTATTTTATTTCGCAGTACGCGTATTGTATTTCGAGAGTCGCGTATTTTACTTCGAAGA
This sequence comes from uncultured Bacteroidales bacterium, assembly GCA_964473775.1. Classification (GTDB taxonomy): domain Bacteria; phylum Bacteroidota; class Bacteroidia; order Bacteroidales; family CAIWKO01; genus CAIWKO01. The sequence goes on from CAYYQJ010000299.1 coordinate 1,052, forward strand.
ACGTGTATTGAATATCGAGGCAGGCGTATTGGGATATGAAGGTTTTGTATTATTGTTCTTAGTAGGAGAATAGGGGTTAGAAGTTAAAGTAGGTTGTTAAGATTGTAAAGTTATTGTGGTAATGGAGAAATTGGGTTTGATATGAAGGGCAACCTTAGTAGAAAGGTAAATTGAGAGAGTAATAACCTTATTGCTTTTCTTTCTTAATTCTTCTCAGGCACTTTTCCCCTGCCGTTTTGGTAAGTAAAAATACTTGCATCAAAAAAAAGAAAAAATATTTTCACTTTTTTTTCGGACGTAATGGCCTTAGGGCAATGGTTCTAAAAAAAGGTTGATTAAATATTTTTCAGCAACAAATTTCGAATTAATCGGTCGTAATGGTTGAAATATATGGCATTGCTGAGGCTATACAGGTGTTTTTACCTGAACCAGCATTGTGGGTTTTACTCTTTTGCAGGCGGAGAGGTGGATGTACTTTTGTATCGTTAAAAAAAACGAGAAACGCAATGGTTCAGGTGATGATAGTGGATAACGAGGCAACCTTCCGCAAGGGGTTAAAAGCCATACTTCAAAACATCGGTGATGTGGAAGTGGTGGCCGAGGCTGTCAACGGCGCTGAGTTTCTTGAATTGCTCGATACAATGATGCCCGACCTGGTGTTTATGGATATAAAAATGCCTGTTATGGATGGTATTGAGGCGACACGAAGGGCAAAGGAGTTGTATCCTTCTATTGTAATTATAGGTTTTTCGTCGTGTGAGCATCATGATTATGTGAAAGGTATGATGAATGCCGGTGCCAGAGGATATTTATCGAAATCGGGCGATAATTATGAGTTGCTTACTGAAATAATTAATAATCCAAAATCCGGTGTTTTCCCGGAACTAAATAAAAAAGTATATTAAAAATTTAAAAAAAAAGAAGTTATGGAAACCAAGAAAATTTTAATCGTAGATGACGATATTGATGTAATCACCATCATTGAAACCATTCTGAAAAAAGAAGGTTACACCGTTATCTCGGCAAACGACAAAGTAGAAGGAATGAAAAAGATTAAGGAAGAAAAACCTGATCTGGCTATTCTGGATGTTATGATGACCACTCATTACGAAGGTTTTGAATTGGCAAAAGAAATTAATGATGATGTTGAATTATCGAAAATGCCTGTTTTGATGCAGACATCCATAGAAATTCTGACCACCACCAAACCAGATGTGCAGGCAATGGCACGCGAATTCCGCAAGAATCCGGGATTTAAAGATTTGCATGTTATTCTTGTAAAAGATGTGAACTCAGGTAGTGCCGGCGTAGATTATTTATCGGAAGATGGCAAATCAATCTGGTTCCCTGTTGATGGTTTCGTAAGAAAACCAGTTGACGGAAAAAGAATTATCCCTGAAATTAAAAGAATTTTAGGATAAGAAGAGACTAAAGTGAACTAAAATGAACTAAAGTGACTAAAGTACAAGCTTAAGTTAAAATGCCTGGGGTTAATACTAAATAAACTAAAACTACTAATTACACTCATAAAACATCCCCGGGCAGTTTAGCTCACTTTAAGAAGATTAAGCACTTTATTAAGAAATAAATGTATCAATCTCATTAAACTATGAAAACTCAAATAGATAATATACTACAACAATACGACAATAGTGGCAGAGATGCGTTGATCCCACTTTTACAGGAAATACAGGAATCGGAGGGCTTTTTGTCAGAAGAAGCGATAGTAAAGACCGGAAAGAAACTTAGTATTCCAACCAGCAAAATCTATGGGGTTGCTACATTTTATAATCAATTCCGTTTCGAACCCAAGGGAAAATATCATATTCAGGTTTGCAGGGGTACAGCCTGTCATGTCTTGGGTTCGTTAACGGTTTTGCAGGAATTGGAAAAAACAATTAAGGCTAAAGCAGGCCAAACCACCCGCGACGGAATGTTTAGTATTGAAGTGGTGGCTTGTATTGGTGCTTGCGGACTGGCCCCGGTGATCTGTGTAAACGGAACCTTCCACGCCAATGTGAATGCACAAAGCATAAAAGAAATTGTTGAATCATACAGAAATAAAGAATTGTAAAATGACCGGCATACTAAAAGACAGCAGACAGCAATTGCTGATGTCCTTATTAAAAGGCGAAAAGAAAAACGATAAGGCTGTCAGTGAACAATTGAGCCTTATCAGAAGAGAAAAAATTGAACAACCGATTATTTATGTAGGCGCAGGAACCTGTGGATTAGGTGCTGGAGCCGGACAAACCATAATCGCCATAAAAGATTACTTAACTAAGAATAAAATTAATGCCGAAGTGATTGAAGTCGGTTGTATTGGACTTTGCACTGCTGAGCCAATAGTTGATGTTCAGTTGCCCGGCAAAAACAGAATATCTTTTCAAAAAGTTACTCACGATAAAGCCGTGGAAGTGATGGAAGCCGCTTTTTGCAGCGACCTGAAAGGACAAAATATCATAGGGCAGTTTCCCACCGAAGGTTGCGAAACATGGAAAGACGTTCGTGAATTTAACGATCATCCTTTCTTTGCCAAACAAAAACGCATCGTACTGAAGAATTGCGGTCTCATTAATCCCGAAAGCATTGAAGAGTATATCGCTTTCGGTGGTTACACCGATATGCTCAAAACCATCAACAACAACAGCAGCGAAGCCGTTTGCGATATTATTGAAAAAAGTGGTTTGCGTGGTCGTGGGGGCGGAGGTTTCCCGACAGGAAAGAAATGGAAGATAGCCCAGCAGCAGGTTAACGATCAAAAATATCTGATCTGCAATGCCGACGAAGGCGACCCCGGTGCTTTCATGGACCGTGCCGTTATCGAAGGCGATCCCCACCGCCTGATAGAAGGTATGGTGATTGGTGGTTATGCCATAGGAGCTTCGGTGGGTTATGTTTACATCAGAGCCGAATATCCTCTTGCCATCAAACGCTTGAAAATAGCTATCAAAAATGCTAAAGAATACGGATTGCTCGGAAAGAATATTTATAATACCGGCTTCAGTTTCGAGTTGAAAATAAAAATGGGTGCAGGTGCTTTTGTGTGTGGAGAAGAAACAGCCCTCATCAATAGTATAGAAGGTTACCGTGGTATGCCACGTCCGCGTCCGCCATTTCCGGCCATCAGCGGATTGTTCGGCAAACCCACCGTCATAAATAATGTAGAAACTTTTTCGAATGTTCCCGAAATCCTTGCCAAAGGATGGGAATGGTTCAGCAGCATTGGAACTGCCACCAGCAAAGGAACCAAAGTGTTTGCTTTGTCGGGAAAGATCAAAAATACGGGTCTGGTCGAAATTCCAATGGGAACTACCATTCGCGAGATATTGTTTGGCATAGCCGATGGCATAGCCAATGGTAAAAAATTCAAAGCCGTTCAGATAGGTGGTCCTTCGGGTGGTTGCATCACGGAACAGAATCTGGACATACAGATAGAATACGAATCGCTGCTGAAAGTAGGAGCCATGATGGGTTCCGGCGGATTGGTTGTAATGGATGAAGACAACTGTATGGTGGATGTGGCCAAATTCTTCATGGATTTCATTCAGCGCGAAAGCTGCGGAAAATGTATTCCCTGCCGCGAAGGAACCAGAAGGATGCTGGAGATACTGGAAAGTATTACCACCAAACCGGTTCACAACGGCGAAAACTCAGCATTGGAACGTATGAAAGGTGTGATGCAACTGGAAAAACTGGGCAGGATCATTAAGGAAACCTCGCTTTGCGGCC
>CAYYQJ010000300.1:0-4780 GCA_964473775.1 uncultured Bacteroidales bacterium
AACCTACCAATCTGAATATCTATCGCGGACATCGTGGCCGCATGGAAATAGAAATTAGTTTTAAAGGCGTATCCTCACACGGCTCCGCTCCCGAACGCGGTAAGAATGCCATTTATATGGCTTCCAGCGTTTGTCTGGAGATAGAAAAACTAAACGATAGGCTGGCGTATGACGAATTTCTAGGAAAAGGTTCGGTTACTCTGTCAGAATTTGTTTCGGGAAGTCCATCGCTTTGTGCAGTGGCTGATTATGCAAAAATCCATCTCGACCGTCGTCTCACCTGGGGCGAAACCAAAGAAACTGCCATGGCCGAAGTAAATGAACTTATTGAAGGCATGGATGCCAAAGCTGAAATACTATATTATAATGGTAAGGCTTTTACAGGACTGGAGTATGGTATGGAAAAATATTATCCTACCTGGAAGATTGAAGAAAACCACCCGGCAGTGCAGACAGGAGTTATTGCTTTTGAGCAATTGTTTGATAAAAAACCCTTGATTGATAAGTGGACCTTTTCTACCAATGGAGTTACCATCAATGGAATGTATAAAATCCCCGTAATCGGTTTCGGACCGGGAAACGAAGTGTTGGCTCATGCACCAAACGAAAAGGTTCCTATACAGGATTTGGTAATTGCTACGGCTTTTTATGCTAATTATGCATTGCTTTTCTAAGAAAAAAGAACACCACGAAGACACTTAGTACACAAAGAAACACTAAGGAAAAGCACTTAGTGAAACTTAGTTCTCTCAGTGCCTAAGTGGTAAATTATTATTTAAAAATAAAAATACTACCTAATGGAAAATATTCAAAAAATAATTGACGAGATTAAAAAAAACAAAACCAATCTTTATGGTAAAGATTTTCTGCTGACATGGGATAAAACACAGGAAGAACTGAATGTGATATTGATGGTAGCAGAAGTGTTGAAAGAAATGCGGGCAAGTAATATTTCGCCCCGTTTGTTCGATTCGGGATTGGCTATTTCTAATTTCAGAGACAATTCAACACGCACCCGTTTTTCCTTTGCCTAGGCCTGTAATCTGCTGGGCATGGGTGTTCAGGATCTGGATGAAGGCAAATCGCAGATTGCGCATGGCGAAACCGTAAGAGAAACAGCCAATATGATTTCTTTTCTTTCGGATGTGATAGGCATACGCGACGATATGTTTCTGGGGAAAGGCCATACTTATATGCTTGAGGTGGCTGAAGCTTTGGAAGATGGTTTTGCCAATGGGGTTCTCCCCTGCCGTCCCACGATAGTGAATCTGCAATGCGATATAGACCATCCCACTCAATCGATGGCTGATTTGTTGCATCTGAGAAATTATTTTGGCTCGCTGGACAGCCTGAAAGGAAAGAAAATTGCCATGACCTGGGCCTATTCGCCCAGTTATGGAAAACCATTGTCAGTGCCACAGGGCATCATTGGCCTGCTCACCCGTTATGGAATGCAGGTAGAACTGGCTCATCCCGAAGGCTATGATTTGATACCCGATGTGATTGAACTGGCTAAAAAGAATGCTGCGCAAAGCGGAGGAAGTTTTAATGTTGTCAACAGCATGGAAACCGCCTTTACTGATGCCGATATTGTGTATCCAAAAAGCTGGGCACCGTATTCTGTAATGGAAAAACGCACTGAATTATTATTAAACAGTGATGCAGAAGGTTTGAAGAAGCTGGAAAAAGAATGTCTGGAAAATAATGCAAAACATAAAAACTGGGAATGCAAACCCGAAAACATGAAACTAACCAAAGGTGGAAATGCTTTGTATATGCATTGTCTTCCTGCCGACATTTCAGGGATTTCGTGTCAGCAAGGCGAAGTAGAAAGTTCTGTTTTCGAAAACTATCGTATTGAAACTTATAAAGAAGCGGGCTATAAACCGTACATCATAGCTGCTATGATATTGGCCAGTCAGTTTGAGAACATACCTCAAACGCTGGAAGAAATTTTATTAATTAAACAACTTAGAAAAAGAATATAACCCGAAATTGTGGGCAAGAACCATACAGGAAAAATCTCAAACATCAAAAAACAAATCCCAAATAAATCCCAATAAATGAAAAATCAAATTTCAATGTTCTTTGATTTTTTTGAATTTTTGAAATTGTAATTTATTTGTTATTTGGCAATTGAGTTTTGTTATTTAAAATATTTTACTACTCCCAAACTCTAAATTGGTTTAGACAAGGTTAAAATTTAATAATTTTTCGTTTTGTATTACTTTTTTTTTTAAGTTTGCATCTTCAATTTAATCTGAATTATTATTAATTAAAAACTATCACATTATGAGAAAATTATTACTTAGTTTATTACTTGGAGTATCAACTATCAGTCTGTTTGCACAATATCCTGCAAGCACTACTCCGCAAAACAAAAAAGCCATATTGGAAGAATTCACGGGAATTCATTGTCAATATTGTCCTGATGGCCATTTAATTGCACACAATATTCTTGTGGCTCATCCCGGTGATGCTTTTATGCTTGCCATACATCAGGGAAGTTATGCAGTGCCATCAACCGGTGAACCCGATTACCGAACAGCTTTTGGTGATGCCATTGAAGGACAAACAGGTTTAACCGGATATCCTGGTGGAACTATTAACAGACATGTTTTTGCTGGTCACGGAATGGCAACAGGTAGCACTGCTGAAAGCAGAAGTTATTGGTCAGGTGATGCAACAGCAATTATTGGACAGCCATCTTACTTAAATGTTGGTATTGCTGCCAATGTTGATTATGTTACCCGTGTTTTAACCATTCAATGTCAGGTGTATTATACAGCAAACAGTGGCGTTGCAACCAATAAATTAAACATTGCCTTATTACAGAACAATATAAAAGGAATTCAAACCGGTAGTGGATTAAATCCTGACATGGTTACTTTAGACGGACTTTATTTACACCAACACATGCTGAGAAACTTTTTCACAGGCCAATGGGGTGTTAATATCAATAATGCAAACTCTGCTGCCGGAACTTTGAAAGTTGATACTACTTTTACTTACACTGTTCCTGCAAGTTTTACCAGTATTGCAGCAGTTCTTTCACAATTGGAAGTGGTTGCTTTTGTTACTGAAGGAAATCAGGAAATAGTTTCAGGAAACGGTTGCTTAATCAATCCTCCTGCCGTTGATGCAGGTATTACTTCTGTATCCGGTTTACCAACCATACAATGTTCAAGCGCTAACATCAACCCATCTATTGTTTTAAGAAATAATGGTACGGATGCATTAACCAGTGCAATTATTAATTATGCTATTGATGGCGGAACTGTAGTTACACAAAACTGGTCAGGAAATCTTGCTCAGGGTGCAACTGAAACTGTTGCTATTACCAATGCAATTGTTCCAACCTTCGGAAAACATACTATCAGTTGCTATACAAGTATGCCAAACGGAGTTGCCGATTTGAACCAATTTAATGATTCATATGCTTCAGCATTTATCGTTTTCCCAAGTTATAGCACAACACCAGTAGCTGAAGAATTTACAAGCACCACCTTTCCTCCTGCTAATTGGGTAAAAGATGGAACTTATTTAACAAGAGTTGCAGCTAGTTCTTATGGTGTAGGCGCAGGTTCAGCAAAAATGGATTTCTATAGTGCTTCAGCAGGTGTTATTAACGATTTGTATATTCCTGCATTAGACCTTACAGCAGGTGTAAATCATTTTATGAATTTCGACCATGCTTATGCTCAATACGATGCTACTTATAATGATAAATTACAAGTTCAGGTATCCAACGATTGCGGCACATCATGGACTACTATTTTTGATAAATCGGGTGCAACATTAAGTACTGCAGCCATTACTACATCGGCATTCACTCCAACAGCTACACAGTGGGTTACAAATTCACTTGACCTGAGTGCTTTTGACGGACAATCACATATTCTTATCAGATTCCATTTTGTAAGCGATTATGGCAATAATATGTTTGTAGATAAAATCAACACAGGAGTTGGATTTGGCATCAATCAGATTAATAATAACACCATCAGTGTTTATCCTAACCCAACTTCGGATTTTGTAAACATTGTTAATGCTAATCAGGCAAACATTACGGTTTATGATGTATATGGAAAACTGATTTCATCTGATGTAGTAAACAGCAATAACTACTCTTTGAATGTTTCCGCTTTTGCAGCAGGAAATTATGTTTTGAAAATCACCAATGGCGAACAAAGCATCAGCAAAAAAATTACTGTTGTAAAGTAATCTAAAATACTATTATACAATTTAAAAACCTCGTAGCATTTGTCTGCGAGGTTTTTTATTTAAAACCTTATGAAAAAAACAATACTTCTGGCAGCTCTGTTTTTAAACTCAATCTTCCTGATGGGGCAGAATGCAGATTCTCTTTTTATTAAATCTATTTTCTCGAATGCGCTCTCCAACAATGCTTCTTATGAGAACCTCAGGTATCTGTGTAAAAACATTGGAGGCAGAATAGGCGGTTCGCCACAGGCAGCGAAGGCAATAGTTTGGGCTGAAAAACAACTGAAAGCTTCAGGCGCTGATACTGTTTATCAGCAGGAATGCATGGTGAGAAACTGGAAACGTGGCAGCAAAGAAATCTGCTATGCAAAATCATCATCCTCGCAAAAACAAAATTTTGCAGTGTGTGCTTTGGGAGGTTCTATGGGAACAGAAGCTGAAGGAATATTGTCGGATATTATTGAAGTAAAAAACTTTGATGAACTGAAACAATTGGGTGAAGCAAAGATTAGATCGGAAGAGCACACGTCTGAACTCCAGTCACCTGAAGCTATCT
>CAYYQJ010000301.1:0-4774 GCA_964473775.1 uncultured Bacteroidales bacterium
AGACTCGAACTCGCGACCCCGACCTTGGCAAGGTCGTGCTCTACCAACTGAGCTACTTCCGCAAAATGGAGGTGCAAAGATACAATTATTTTTAAAAAAAAATTATTTTTAAAGTTTTTTCCGAAAAAATTTTTAATTTTATTTTTTCTTATTCAAAATGGCCAAACTATATATTATACCCACTCCTATCGGAAACCTCGAAGATATCACACTGAGAGCCATCCGTATAATGAAAGAATCTAACCTGATTCTTGCCGAAGATACACGTACCAGCAGCGTACTTTTGAAGCATTATGACATTTCTACAAAGATGAGTTCATACCATCAATTTAACGAACACAAGCAACTTTCGAACTTTATAAACCGAATAAATAATGGCGAAACCATAGCACTAATCAGCGATGCAGGCACACCCGGAATATCCGATGCTGGCTTTTTATTGGTTCGCGAATGTATAAAAATGGGTATTGAAGTAGAATGTCTGCCGGGAGCAACTGCATTGATTCCGGCTGTTGTGGTATCCGGATTTCCATGCGACCGCTTTTACTTTGAAGGATTTCTTCCTCTGAAAAAAGGCCGTCAAACTCGTCTTACCTGGCTGGCTCAGCAAGAACAAACTATTATATTGTACGAATCACCTCATCGTGTAGTTAAATCTGTAGAACAATTCTCAGGTTTTTTTGGTCCTGATAGAAAAATAGCGGTCATACGCGAACTCAGCAAAATTCATGAGGAAATTATTCGTGGTAGCATAGAAGATGTTTCGCTTACGCTGAAAAACAGAACCATCAAAGGCGAAATTGTTATAGTGATTGAAGGAAAAACTGATAAAAAATCCTCTGAAACTTATAATGAATAGAATACCGGCGATTATCTTTTTATGTATTATTGCCTTGTCGGGTTTTGCTCAGGAAAATCTTCCTATGAACCGTGACATGGTTTTTACAATAGACAGATATCTGAACCGCAAAGATTCAAAAGTATTTACTGCCATGAAGCCATACAATAAAATTGTAGTAGATATGGAAGTGAATATTGATTCGGCATTAACCCCTGCATGCAAAAAACAAAAGGAAAAGGAGAAATGGATCATGCGAAAACTATTTCATGAAGACCTTTTTATAGTTCATTACGAAGATTTTCATTTGTATATCGACCCTCTTTTTAACTTTAGCTTTGGACATTCATTTGGTGAACACAGAAATTTTTACAATAACACAAGAGGATTTCAGATTAAAGGAATGTTTGGCAGCAAACTTTATTTTGTTACCGGATATTATGAAACTCAGGCCTTTTTTCCTAACTACATATCGGCATTTATTAACAAGTATCAGATAGCTCCGGGGCAGGGACGAGTGAAAGATTATAAGTCAGGTGGGTTTGATTTCGGAACGCCTTACGGATTGGTTTCATACATCCCCAATAAACAGGTGAACCTGCAGCTTGGATTAGATAAAAACTTTATTGGCGATGGCTATCGTTCCCTGCTTTTATCTGATAATGCTTTTGCAAGCCCTTTCTTCAAAGTAAATTTAACTTTCAACTGGTTTTACTATGAGTGCATCTACACCATGTTCCAAAATTTGGACACTTATAGGGTTTTAAAAGCTCCTAATATCTGGTATCATGGTTATCAAACCAAACCTGCCAGCTTTCATTTTGCTGGATTTCGCATTGCAAAGAGGTTGGAACTAGGATTATTTGAAGGAACCATCTTTCAGGCATCCACAAAGAGCAGGGATTTCAATTACAACTTCCTTCAACCTTTTATCTTCCTGAATACAATTCAGTATTCTCTTTCCGATAAAAATAATTCCCTTATTGGCATGACTGCCAAATACAAACCTTTCAATAAACTTAATTTTTATGGTCAATTGATGATTGATAATCTCAATTTGAAGAAGCTATCTGTTACAGGATATCAGGGAAATGCATGGGGTTTTCAGCTTGGAACAAAGTATTATAATATGTTTGGCTTGCAGAATCTCAATATGCAGTTAGAGTATAATCAGGTTAGTCCTTATGCTTATGCTCATGAGGATTCTTTGCAGAGTTATACTCATTTCAATCAATCCATTGCACATCCTTTGGGCGCAAACTTCAGAGAGTTGCTTGGATTTATCAATTACAGATACAAACGATGGTTTACAGAAGTGGAAATCATGTATGCACAAACAGGTTTAGACACTTATAACTCCAATTGGGGACAAAATATTTTCGCTTCGGCTTTGCTGGCAAGCAGTGGTTATAATTCTGATGGCAACAAAATCGGACAGGGAATCAAAACGTCTTTGTTTGAAACCGGAATCCGTGCTTCTTATCTTATGAATCCTAAAACCAATATGCAATTTGAAGGGGGTTACTATTTCAGAAAGCAAAGCAACAGCAGTTCACAGCAAACCACAAGCTATTTTTACTTTGGTTTGAAGACTTCATTGACCAATATTTATCACGATTTTTAATACCTCAAGGTGAGAAACTCATACAAACATATTATTTTTCTATTGCTCACCTGTCTGTGGGGTTTTTCTGCTAAGAGTCAATATACTTATCTCAATAATTTCAAGGGGATGACCGAAGTGTTGAATGCTCATCTCTACCTCCATCCTCAAAACTTCCATCCTGACGTTCAGCCATATTATAAACAGGAAGTTGAACAGTGTGTTATGCCTGATATCGTTTTTCAATTTGAAATTCCTAAGAACAATAGGTTCTACAGGCGTATGCTAACGTCCAATCTGCTCGTTGCTCATCATAAACAGAACTATTTTATGGTTGACCCGGTTATTAATTGCGTAGGCGGGGTTGATTTGGCTCACAAAAAAGGTATTTACGAAACTGGGCTGGGCGTTAGAATGAATGTTCATTTCTCTGACAAGGTGGCTTTGGGTGGTTCCGTTGTTTATAATCATTCGGTTTTTCCTTCTTTTGTAAATGAAAAGATAAAAGCATCGCGGGTTGTTCCAGTACAGGGGTATGCTTATGGGTTTGGCGGCTCAGGTTATAACTATCTGAATTATGATTTTTATGCTAACTATCATTTCATGAAATGCTTTACGCTTGAAGGGGGCTTCGGGAAGAATTTCTGGGGCGATGGCTATCGTACTTTGTTTTTATCAGACAATGCTTACAGCTATCCTTATCTGAAACTCACCACCAATGTATGGCACATCAAATTTATCAATCTTTATACTTGTTTTAAGGATATGAATGGGGTATCCTCTTCAAAATGGAGTAATATGAACAACAAATACGGGGCTTTTCATTACCTCAGTTGGGATATTTCGAAGCGGGTTAATATTGGTTTCTTCGAATCAATTATTTGGGAAGGAAAAGATACCGCCGGAAATCGTGGATTTGATTATTCTTACCTGAATCCTGTGGTGTTTTTGCGACCGGTTGAGTTCTCGAGAGGCTCGCCCGACAATTCATTGATGGGATTCAGCCTAAGGGTGAAGGTTGGCAAGAAGACTTCTTTGTATAGTCAGTTTCTGATTGATGATATGGTGTTTAAAGATGCGGTTCATTCTTTGTTTAACCGGCTTTATAAGTCGGTTGCACCTTATGCAACCGGGCTTACTTTCGGTGATTGGTATAATAAGGAAGGCTGGCAAGTTGGAGGAAGGAGTTATGACATGTTTAAGGTTAAAAACTTAAGTGGCTTGCTTGAATTTAACTGGGTTCGACCTTATACTTATGCGCATAGGCGGGTTCAGCAGAACTATAGTCATTATAATGAAGCATTAGCACATCCTGAAGGAGCTAATTTCAGAGAAATTTCAGCTTTTGTATGGTATAGTTATAAGCGATGGTTTTTGGAAGGGCATGTCAATTATATTGTAACAGGAATGGATACTACGAATTCGGATTTTGGGCAGGATATTTTTAAGCCTGCATGGGATGCATATGAACCGGAATTGGATAATGTGCCTGTGAAACCGTATTTTAACAATATTGCACAGGGAGTTAAAACCAGAATTGCGTATTATTCGTTGAGTGTATCTTATTTATTAAATGCTAAAAATAATTTGAGATTTGTGGCAGCATATTATTACCGTTCTTTTGATTCTGAAATTAAAAATCAATACACTAATGTATTTTCTTTAGGAATAAAGATGGGGATGGCAGATAGGCATATTGATTATTAAATGATGTAAATCATTGATTTTTTTGAAATGATGAGTTATTCGCACACCATGACGCACTATAATTAAACAAAATTTACTTGAGTAAACAATTTGTACACCTGAGGAAGCGTGGCATACACCTGGGATTTTAATCCATACACTTGGGTGCGCAAAACGATTACCTAAGGAAACAAGTTGCTTAACTGAGTGAATATGGAGATAACCCAAGTGATTAAATAATTCACTCAGGTGATTAAAACATAAACCTGAGTGAATAACTCATTCTCCTAAGTAAATGCCGCGAAAACCTAAGTTTTTGCCACGTTTTCCTAGGTGTACAATTTGTTTCCCTAGGGAAATAAAAAACAAAAAAAGAGGACAAAAGGAAATGGTAACGTGGTTTTGTTACTCGCTCAGATTGTCATACATCTATGAATAAAATCATTAGACATTCTTAATGTTAGCTTTTCAATAACCCAATTAATTTAATCAACCCATTTCCTTACAGAAAACTCCTTTCCATCCAACACCCCATAAGTGAAATTATAAATCCAGTCGCCTAAGTTAATATAATGAGATTTTTCGCCAATTGCAATATCCAGAGATCGGAAGAGCGTCGTGTAGGGAAAGAGTGTTCAGAGCCGTGT
>CAYYQJ010000302.1:0-4774 GCA_964473775.1 uncultured Bacteroidales bacterium
CCTCTTTCCCTACACGACGCTCTTCCGATCTTTTTATTTTTCAGATATTCTGGTTGCATGGTTTAGAACCTTGGTTTTGTATTATTTCTTCAGGAAAGTCATGAAAATTACTGAACCTCAAATTATAGAATATTTTCTAAATTTTTTCTTTGAATATGGAACAATATTTTACCTTTGCACACGTTATGCAATAAAATACATAACGAGTACAAAAAATCTAAAAATACTTAACTATGAAAATGTTACTTGAAGGCAAATGGGTTGATAAATCAGAACGGATTGATGTAATTGATCCTTTCGATGGTTCTGTAATCGATACTGTTCCCCGCGCTTCTGTGGAGGATGCCAAAAAAGCTATTGAATCAGCAAAACGGGGTTACGAAATAGCCCGCAAAATGCCTGTTCATCAAAGAGCCTCTATTTTAAACAAAACTGCCGACTACATTGAGCAAAACCTCGAAGACTTTGCCCTTACTATTGCCCGCGAAGGCTCAAAAACGATTAAAGAAGCCCGTAAAGAATCGCGGAGATGTGTCAACACTTTGAGAATTTCGGCTGAAGAATCAAAAAGGATCATGGGCGAAACCATACCTTTTGATTCGTTTCCCGGCGGCGAAAACCGTGTGGGATATTATTATCGTTTTCCTATCGGAATTATTCTGGCCATAACACCTTTCAACGATCCTTTGAATCTGGTGGCGCATAAATTAGGACCCGCCTTTGCAGCCGGAAACAGCGTGATTTTGAAACCTGCTACCGTAACTCCACTGTCGGCCATCAAACTTGCCGAAGCTTTTCTGGCAGCAGGATTGCCGGGCGAATGTCTTCAGGTGATTACAGGTCATGGAAGCGAAATCGGACCCATCCTGGTGAAAGAGGAAAGCATACGTATGATTTCTTTTACAGGCGGACTCGAAGCCGGAAAAGAAGTGGCAGCCAATGCAGGAATCAAAAAAATAGGAATGGAATTGGGTTCCAATTCGCCTGTGATTGTTTGGGACGATTGCGATTTGGATTATGCTGTGGATTCGTGCGTAAGCGGTGCTTTTTGGGCAGCAGGACAAAATTGTATAGGTGTGCAGAGAATATATATTCAGAAGAATGTTTATGAGGTATTCAAAGAAAAATTTGTTGCACAAACCCTGAAATATAAAATCGGCAACAAAATGCTGGATGAAACCGATATGGGTCCAATGATTACCGAAAAAGAAGCCGAACGTGTAGTGAAATGGGTGGCAGAAGCCAAACAAATGGGAGCCAAGGTTCTTTGTGGAGGCAACAGAAATGGGGCTATTATGGAACCCACTGTGCTGGAAAATGTACCAGAAACGGCTACCATTCATCATGAAGAAGTTTTCGGTCCTGCAGTGAATCTTTATCCTGTGGAAACCATGGACGAAGCCATACAAAAATCAAACAGTCTTCCTTTCGGATTGCTGGCAGGTATTTTCACCAACAATGTAAATATGGCATTGAAAGCGGCTTACGAACTCGATTGTGGTGGGGTGATGATTAACGAATCAACCGATTATCGTTTGGATTCTATGCCTTTCGGAGGAATTAAAAACTCAGGTTTGGGACGCGAAGGAATTAAATTCTCGCTTCAGGAAATGACCGAACCAAAAGTGGTTTGTTTTACCATGATAAATTAGGTGAAAGGGTTGATTGAGTTTATTAAGTAAACTGTTGATTGATTGTATTTAGAAAATAAACTTCCTATTATTTAAAATAATTCTAAATAAAGCACAATATTATTTTTAATTAAGCGTTTAGGAAAGAAATTACGAATTACAAATTTTTAATACCTTAATCAACTCAACCAACTTAATCAACCCATAACTTTACAAACTTGATGAACTTGACAAACTTGATAAACTAATAACCCAATAACTCAACAATGAATAACGCTATATTTAATTTCAGAGAACCTCACAACGAGCCCGTTTACACTTATCTGGAGGGAAGCACTGAACGCAATAATTTACAAAAAGAACTCGATTTTCAGAGCAATATGGAGATCGAAATTCCCTTAATCATCAATGGCAAAGAAGTAAGAACCGGAAACACCCGCAAGCTATATATGCCTAACGACCATGAACATGTGTTGGCAACTTATCATCTGGCAGGGGAAAATGAAACCCGAATGGCCATTGAATCGGCATTAAAAGCCAAAGAAAACTGGATGAACCTATCGTGGATAGAACGGGCTTCGGTTTTTATACGTGCTGCGGAAATGATTTCTAAAAAATACCGCAACACCATCAATGCCGCTACCATGCTTGGACAGGGTAAAAACCTTTATCAGGCAGAGATTGATGCCGCTTGCGAAGTGATTGATTATTTAAGATTCAATGCTTTTTTTGCTTCCAAGATTTATGGCGACCAGCCTACTACGGAATTTGATATGATAAACCGTATGGAATATCGTCCCCTCGAAGGTTTTATTTACACCATTTCGCCTTTCAATTTCACTGCCATTGCCGCCAACCTGAATGCTTCGGTAGCCTTGATGGGCAATACTACTGTTTGGAAACCTGCATCTACGGCTTTGTTGTCGAATTATTTTCTGATGAAAATATTTCATGAAGCCGGTTTGCCCGATGGTGTCATCAACTTTGTTCCTGGTCAAGGTTCGTTGATTAGCAGTGTAGTATTGAAACACAAAGACCTGGCAGGTATCCATTTCACTGGTTCAACCAGCACATTCAATGGATTGTGGAAAGAAGTGAGCAACAATCTGGAGGTGTATAAATCTTATCCTAAACTGGTAGGGGAAACGGGAGGCAAGGATTTTATTTTTGTGCATCATTCTGCCAATCCACTCGAAGTGGCTACTGCCATTGTTCGTGGCTCATTTGAATATCAGGGACAGAAATGTTCGGCTGCTTCCAGGGCTTATATTCCTGAATCATTGTGGCCTCAGATTAAAAACTATGTATTGGACATGACTGCTGAAATCAAGGTAGGCGATGTGCGCAATTTCGATAATTTTGTGAATGCAGTGATTGATGAAGCCAGCTTCGATAATATTATGTCGTACATAGAAAGAACCAAAAATGCTGACGATGCAACCATTATGATAGGTGGTGAAGGCGATAAATCGAAAGGATATTTTATTCAGCCAACGCTGATTTTAACCACCAATCCGCATTATCTCACTATGGAAGAAGAAATTTTCGGTCCTGTGATGACCATTTATGTGTATCATGATAATGAGTTCGAAAATACCCTGCATATTTGCGATGAAACTTCGCCTTATGCACTAACGGGTTCTATTTTTTCTAATGATAAATATGCATTGGTTCAGGCATGTAAAATACTAAGGTATGCAGCCGGTAATTTCTATTTCAATGATAAACCTTCAGGAGCCATGATTGGCCAGCAGCCTTTTGGCGGAGCCAGAGCTTCCGGAACCAATGATAAATCGGGCAGTCATTTAAACCTCTTACGATGGGTAAGCCCAAGAACTATAAAAGAAACCTTGCTGCCTGCCAGTGATTTCAGATATGGGTATATGAAGGGTGTGTAATTATACAATTATGCAATGATATAATTTGATGATTTGATGAATTGGCAATGGCGCTATAACTTGACAAACTTGATAAACTTGACAAACTTGATAAACTTGACAAACTTGATGAACTTGATAAACTGAAAAAAAGTAATTTTGCAAATTCAAAAAAACCAGAAGTATGAAAAAAGTAAAATATCTTGTCATTTGTTTGATTATAGCGTCGTTCTATTTAAACACCGCTTGTAGTAGCAAGCATGATGCCAACAAAGAGATTAATATAAGAATTGAAAATTTAAACGAGCCGGGCAAGGTGCTTATAGAGCAAAATATGGCAAGAGAAAATGGAGTAATTTCTGTGAAAGCCCATTTGAAGAAAAAGATTGTGACTATTGTTTACGACACAACAAAAGAAACTCAGGCGCAATTGATAGATAAACTGGGGAAACTTGGGTTTAAGAATTAAGTTATTTGGCGTATTATGTGGATTGAGTGTATTAAGTTGCTTTTATATTTTGGTAATGGGGCAATAACTTTAAAATCAATTCACTCAATCAACTCAATCAACTAAAAACCCACCCTCACGGATGCTTCACCTTTCCCTTTAATTTCACTATGGATTCGGTGAGTCTTTTCTCACGGGTTTCTGTTTTTTTTGCGGAGGTAATCCATTGCACATATTCTTTTCGGTTGGAAAAGGAAAGGGTGTCGAAAAACGCCCTGGCATCGTGATTGCCTAGCAATAGTTTTTGAAAATCTTCCGGAACTTCTACCATTCGTGGGGCTACATCCTGCTGAATGGTAACAAGAACCATGTCGCCTGGATTTTTACCTATGATGCTTCTGATAGGTTGGGTGATGCCAATGAAATGACATTGTCGGCCCATCTTTACCAATGAACCCCTATATTCATACCCGTCAAAAGTAGCCAGCACTTTCACCTGACCTTTCACTCCAAACTCTTGTTGAACATCATAAGGGAATTCAATATAACCCCAATCGTGGGTATCGTCCGAAAGCATTTTGGCTTCAAATTGGTAGATTTTCATATTAGGTGTTTCGTGTTTTTTTGGTTGAATGGCAATAGGTTTATATCGCTGTATCTCTTGATGGTTTTATGGTTGAACAAAATCATTTTTCAAAATTAATTCTTAATTGATTAAAAATGGTAAAAAGAATCTGTAATTTTGAATTTTTATAAAATAAACGTAACTAATCATAGTGATAATCTGGAATAATCCAGAGTTATAAACCTTGTATGAA
>CAYYQJ010000303.1:0-4766 GCA_964473775.1 uncultured Bacteroidales bacterium
GCTGAACTGTGGGAGCAAATCGCGGGCTTTGGCGATAGGTCCGGCCAATATGTTGGGGAAAAAGGAAACGTAGAGCAGATAATTGAAATAGTTTTTTTCGGGTTCGTCAATCATTTCGCGGTAGAGGTCGAAGATGTATGACAGGGTTTTGAACACAAAGAAAGAAATGCCAATGGGCATCATCAGGCTGAGGATGATGGGTGAGGATTCGCCTGTGGTGATGCCGAAAAATACGTTGAGGAGAAAGTTGGTGTATTTGAAAAGTATGAGTGCGCCTACATTGAGGAAAACAGAGAGGAGCATGAGGGCTTTTCGCTTGCCATCGGTTTGGAGGGTGGCCATCTTTTTGCCGATGAGGAAATCGGAAGTGGCCATTGCGATAAGCAAAAACACATAGTATCCGCTGATTTTATAATAGAAGAAAAGACTGAAAAGCAGCAGGAGGATGTTGCGTGTTTTTATGTGTTGGTAAACGATTACATAAACGGCATAGAGGAGGGTGAACAAAAAGATGAAGAACACCGAATTGTAGATGAGCGGTGCGTGGGGATTGTATAATAGGTTTTTCAGAAAAGAAATTGCCGGCATGTATCAGGGAATTAGTATGGTTTGACCGATATTTAATTTGTCTGATTTCAGGTTGTTCAGTTTCCTGATGCTGTCGACAGTGGTGTTGTATTTTTTGGCAATGCTCCAGAGGGTGTCGCCCGAAGCCACTTTGTAGGAGGTTTTTCGGGTAGAGGTGTAGCGGTTGTTGGGAATGATGGCGGTTTTGTTTTGAGGGACTATTTTTGTTTCTGTTTTGGGGATGTCGCTTGTGGTTACCACGTGGTTCTTTTTGTAGATTACCAAAGATTCGCCTACAATGATTTTGGTTCCTGACAAGCCATTCCAGTATTGGAGGTCTTTGACTGACACATGATAGCGTTCGGCAACAGCGCCGAGGTTGTCGCCTGATTTGATGGTATAATAGATGCGGTCGTTTTTGTCGATGAGGTCGGGACCGGTATCGGCTTCGCGATATACCTGAACAAATTCGGTTTTAGCATTTTCTTTTTTAAAGGAGATGTCGTCGAGAAAGAACTTCTTTAGCTGAGTGGTATCGAACTGATGATTGAGAGCGATGAGGCTGTCGGTTTTGTTTTGCAGCCAAAAGGAATAAGAATTGAGAATGGCATTGAGGTAGAGTTCGCCTTTTACATAATAGCCCGGTGCGGTGAGATGTACTTTGTCGGCCCTGCCGAGTCCGCGCTTATACCATTGTGCCATGGAGCCCCCATCACCTGAAACGCCGTAATAATTATAGAAGGCACAATTGCGGTAAGCGGCCACCTTTTTGGTGAGTTCCATGAAGTTTTTGCATTGAGGAATGCTGCGGCGGTGGCGGTAATAGATATCCTGAGAATTGGAAATAATGATATTGGTGGAGGGCGATGAGCGCTGAATCATATCAATGATTTTTACGAGATTGCTTTCCATTTCTTTTTCGTTGAAGGCTCCTGCATAGAAATCGTTGGCCCCCAAATCGAGAATAATCAAGTCGGGTTTAAACTCGGCCAATTGGCTTTCGAACAATCTTTGTTTTAAGAGGCTGCGATAGCCGGCGCCATTGATGCCGGTGCTGCAATACAGAACGCCGTTGTCGTCTTTGCCTTCTATCATCAAACCATAGCATTCGAAGAAATTTTGTTTTTTATCGGTTTTATTCACCATCACTTCTATGGTGTCGGAAGGATGGGGCAGATTGATTAAGATGTAAGGCTTTCCGGAAGCATAATCGTGGCATGAAACATAAAGGGGAATGGATTCGGAAGAGGTTTTCACCTTGATGTCGAAGCTGAGGCTGTCTTGTTTGCAATAGATTTTGAGGACAGTGAAATTGTCGCGGATGAAACCTTCGTGAAACACGATTTTGAAACCTGCAGTGGAGTCGGTGGTATGTATGGTGGCACCAATGAGTCCCATATCCAACACGGCTTCTCTGAAGACGTTGCGGGTGTATTCCCATCTGCCGTTGGAGTAGGTACGGTAATCGTAGGCGGCATGGGTTCCTGCGGATTTATAGGGAAAGATAAGGCCGCGACCGCCGTAGCCGAACATTTGCTGCATGCGTTCGCGAATATAACCTGTAGGGAAATCGGCCTGAATGTGAGAATCGCCTATATGGAGTATTTTAAGTTTGCGTTTGGGAGTCTGAGCCAGTTTGGTAAAGAAAGGACTGATGGCTGAGATGTTTGACCATTCGATGAAGTTGCGCTCGTAGCGGATGAAGGGATAATAGTTTTGATATTTCACCAATCCGCTCATATATTTGGCGCTGTTGAGGGAATCGGGGGTAACAATATTGAGGGTAACAGGGACAATGAGACTGCGGAATGCCAGAAAAACACCCACAAAGGGTATTAGCAGAAATATAGAGATATTTTTGTTTTTCAGGAGTTTTACAGTCATTTATTTGATCACTTTTTGGCGGTGCAGAAATAAATTGTATTCAATCATCAATGCTTCTACCATTTCGTTGGCGACAAGTTTTTGTCCTTTATCCGAAAAATGCCCGTTGGTAACAGCCATTTTTTTGTCGGCCCAGGCAATGATAGAGTTTGAACCTCCCATCATGCCAAACAAATCCCAATAAGCGCAACCGGCTTTGAGGGCCGCTCTTTTTTGAGCGGCGGTAATCTTCGGCAACCAGGGGTAGGAAGCTACTTCGCCTTCGCCTTCTTTGGCCATATCGCCGGCAGCAATTGCCAGAATGCTCATTTTGGGGTTGGCTTTTTTGAATTTCATAAACAGTTTGTAGAAGATGCCGCTTACCCATTCACAGGCTTCGTCGGAATGAATGTAAGGGACCACATTGGCGCCGTATTGGAATATAACGAGTTTGGTGTTGGTGAGTTTGAGCATTTTCTCGAGATGGTCGTCGGTAATCATCATCAGTCCGTCGCCTGAATGGCCGCGAATGGCATAATTGTCCACCTGAACACCGTGGTCGCTATCGAGATATAAACCAAAGAAATCGGGGCTATTGTCGGCACTGAATTCTACTTTTACATTCAGATAAGAACCTGTTTTGGTTTTGTGCATACACACATTGGTGCAGGGTTTCAGGGTATCGGTTTTAAAACAATCGCCGGTGGTATTGTCGTAAAATTTTACGGTACAATAGTCGGAAGAATGGCCGTAGAGAAATGAAACTGAGTTATAGGCATACTTATCGCGCATTTTCATTGAAACCGAGGCATTGTAGAAGCCTTTTCCAACGAAATTCTTTTGGGTATCTTTGCTTGCAGAGGTGCTGTCGTCGGGGTTGCCGTCTTCGCTTTGATGAACGGAATGTTTTCCGAAACGAAACATTGCACCAGAAATACCATAATCGTTATCGGAAGAACGGTCTTTAAACACAGTGTATTTCGACCAGTTGCCGCTGCTGTTTCGGGTATAACTCACGGGGTCGAGGTCTCTGAGAGGAACATATCCTATGCCTGAGCCACCAAATTTTTCATGAAACTTATCTCTGACGAGATTCGACATACGGTCGCCTTCTAACTGAGAATCGCCATAATGGGCAACACGGACAATGGTTGAATCTTTTTCGTGGGCCATGGCTTCAAAGAAATAGTCGAGGGCTTTGCCTCCTTCTACCTCGGGATTAACCAGAAAGAGGTTTTGTTTCTTAGGCCCAATCTTTGATAAGGCGGTGCGCTTTAAGATGGCATCGTCATTAATGGTGTTAGAGAGATAATTGGCAAGAAGGCTATCGGCTTCGCTGTTGAGGTTGTTGTTCGAAAATTCAACAAGCTTTGTGGGGGTGAGAAAACGGATATTTTCTTTGATAAAAGTATTATCGATGTGGCTATAGAGAAAAGAATAGCCCACCAAAAAAATCTCTGATACCAGAATAATTAATAAAACCTCAACAGGTTTGTTGCGCATCACAAAGAGTTTATGCCGAAATCTTTGATTCTATGGAGCGCATAAAGTCGCCCACATTTTTCATGGCAATAAGTTCTTTCAATTTGAATTTGATACCAAATTCGCTTTCGGTGTTCGAAATCAGGATGAGATGGGTTAGCGAATCCCATTTGTCAATATCCTTAGCAGTAGTTTCTTCGGTGATGATAATGCTATCATCTTTAAAGACCTTACAGAAAACTTTATTTAAACGGGATTGTATTTCTTCGTTTGACATACAGATTGTTTTTTTAAAAACGGGTGCAAAGGTCGTTATAATTTAGGACATGGCAAAAAGGAGTTTGAAGTTTGGAGTGCCTAAAGTTTGGAGTTGATTGAGTTATTAAGCTATTGGGAGATTGCCTGGCGATAAGCCATAGAGAGGGGAAAAATGTATAAAAATTTAGGCTGTAGCCTTAAAGGATAGATGGGACGAGGTGCGAACCTTGTCCCAATCGGGTTATAACTTTTTCTTTTGCGGATTCTGTCGATTATCAAAAAAGATAAGCAGTATTATTTTGTTGTTCTTTATGCGATAGTAAAGATTTACTTGTTTAACAATAGTAAAACCTCTAATGTTTTTCTCTTTATTTTCAACTGAACCTATTTCTGGAAATTCTGAAAGGATTTCCAGAAAGTCAAATACTTTACCAATAAACTGTTTAGCAGATTTCTCGCCCCACTCGTCAATTAAGTAAGTAATAGTTTGATCAAATTTTAAGCTTGCTCTTTTTGACCAAATTATTTTTAGAGCCATTTGGAATATTTTTTCTTCATATCCTCATGAGAAATGAGATTATCCTGATTTTCACTTT
>CAYYQJ010000304.1:0-4766 GCA_964473775.1 uncultured Bacteroidales bacterium
TAATGTGGGTTTTGATTACAACTTTATTAAGGATGAATTTGCTTCGTTGGGCTATAAATTTAAGAGGGAGAAGCTGTGTACGGTGCGTTTGTCGCGGAAGCTGCTGCCGGGTCGTTTGTCGTATAGTCTGGGGAATTTATGTGCATCATTAGGTATTGAAAACGAAGCCCGTCATCGCGCCGAAGGAGATGCGGTTGCTACTGCGAAACTCTTTGATTTGTTGCTTGCCCATAAATCTTACGACCCTCAGTTTAAAAACATGGGTGTGGAAGACATCATGACGCGACGTGTGGAAAGATTAAGGAATACGTGCTTAAGAAACTTCCTGAGGAATGCGGGGTGTATTATTTTTTGGATAAAGATCATAACATTATTTATATCGGCAAAAGCATCAACATGTATAACCGCGCCATCAGTCATTTCAATAATAAGGAGAAGAAGGGATTGAAGATGCTGAACGAGTTGATGAATGTGGATTTTGTGCTGACCGGCAGCGAGGCTATTGCACTGCTGCTTGAGTCGGAGGAAATCAAAAAGCATAAACCCAAATACAACCGGAGTAGGGTGGCTGATAATTTTACGTATTCCATTGATTGGTTTGCGGATGAAAAGGGTATCATCAACTTTAAAATTGTTGCTTTTGAAGAATCGGAAAGTGGGTTGCAGGCTTTTACTACCATCAGTTCGGCAAGGGAGCGATTGGAACTTTGGATTGAGCAACATGCATTGTGTATCAATCATTGCGGACTTACTGCCAAGGATTCGGTTTGTTTTAATCATCAGATTAAAAAATGCAATGGAATTTGTGCAGGAGAGGAAGATGTAGAGGTTTATAATGCCCGTGCCAATGAAATATTGAAGCATTATCTTACCAAAGAAATCAACTATGTGATTCTGGATAAGGGGCGTAACGAAGAGGAACGCTCGGTGATTCTGGTTGAGAACCGGCGATATGTGGGTTATGGATTTATTGATTCTTCATGCGCGGTGAACGAACCTTCGGAATTTAAAAGCTATATCACACAGGGTACTTATTATCCTGATGCTGATGTGTTGCTTAGGGGTTGGCTGAAATTGGGGAAGAAGGTTAAGAAGGTGGTTTGGTGAGAGGGAGTATGTTCATACTTAATTTAGGCAAGAGGCTAAAAGGATAGAAAAGATAGAGTTAAGACTTTTTGCTAATCCGTGCCCAATTGGAGTTAATTACTTGCTACAATCCAAACTCAAAAATAATTACTCCAAAACCATATCGCTAATGTAGTAATTTTCGTAATTTTGTAAAAAAGTAAAGTAATGGAAGCACTTGTTATTGAAGGTAAGAAAAAAAGCGATTTTTATATTTTTATTCAATTGGCTAAAAAACTGGGGTTAAAAGCCCATTTAGTTTCTGAAAGTTTATCTGAAATTCCAAATGATGAAAGTATTCTTGCAATGTTAGATGCTGAAAATGGGAACGTTAATACATATAAAAACGCAACAGAGCTTCTTAGTTCTTTAAAGCAAAAAACTAAGAATATTTAAAATTAGTACTACAAATAGTTTTGAACGGGATTACCTTGCTTGTTTTAAAAAACATCGTAACCTTGAACTTTTAGATAAAATTATTTTATTACTTGAACATAGCGGTGTTTTACCTGTTAAATATAAGCCTCATAAACTCAAAGGTAAATGGTCAGGTCATAGTGAATGTCATGTTGATGATGATTGGCTACTTATTTATAGTCTTAAATCCAAAAATGAAATAACATTAGTTCGTACAGGTAGTCATGATGAGCTTTTCAAAAAACGCTAAACCGGTGTTTAGGCTTAATGAAATCGGGACAAAATACTAGATAAGATAGAGATTGGAAACTCCATTAGCCTAGCCAACAAACAACCGGGAAATCCGCGCAATTGCCGACGATGGATTTAATGAGTAAAAATTAGATAAAATAGCCTGAGTTTGCTGATAGGCAGCTTGAGTATATTGATAGGCAACTTGAGTTTGCTGATAGGCAACTTGAGTTGGGTGATAGGAAACTTGAGTTTGCTGTGAAGAAACCTGAAGCAAAGAAAACTACATATATAATGGTATAGCATCAACAATAGGTATTTACGGATTTTTATATTGCATTATAGCCTTAATCTCTGCCAAAAAATGTATAAGGAATCACCCAATCACCAATAATAATAAGTCAACATTTACAGCAAATCCTCAAATTTCAAACCACTAATCGCCAATCACATTACAATTATTTGAGAAATATCACACCCTCCATGTCCTAAAAGTTTTCTACTTTTGACGAATTGAACAAAATGGTCAGATAGTTATTATCTGATATCACAATTATCATTAAAACACATTATAAGCTTTGAATTCACCCAATAATGTAAGTCCTGAGAAAGCTGATGAAATTATCAGCGCTGCTCAGCATCGTTTTGGCTTGTATGGTCTTAAGAAAACATCCATGCAGGAAATTGCAGACGACCTGCACATTTCAAAAGCTTCTCTTTACTATTATTTCCCTGATAAGGAACATCTATATTCAGCCGTTGTGATAAAGGAGCAGAATGAAATGTTTAAGGTGTTAGCAGAAATAGCTAATTCAGAAGATAATCCGGCTGTGGTTTTGAAAGAATATGTAAACATACGTTTATCTTTTTTCAAAGCTATGCTCAATCTGAATCAGTTGCGCTTTGAGGATGTGAAGCAAATCAAACCCTTTATGGGCGAATTGTGGAATCAGTTTCAGTTGAAAGAAGCCGAAATAATTAAGGAGATTTTCATCAAAGGCATCCAACAAAATGTCTTCATAATTGATAACCTTGATGAAACGGTTACATTGTTTCTCGACCTGGTTCGCGGATTGCGGCAGCAGGTAATAGCTACTAAAGGACAGTTTTTTATAGATGAAAAGGAATACGAAACACTGACACAAAAGACTAATTTATTCACTGATTTATTTATAAGAGCACTTCAATTTAATCAAACAAAATAACCCGTTATAAAAATGGAGCAGGAAATAATAACACCCACACCTAAAAAGAACAAACTTAAGGTTTATATTCCTTTAATAATAATCGTTTTGGCAGTCCTGGGGGGCGGCTGGTACTGGTATGCTGATTATATGAAATACATTTCCACGGACGATGCCCACGTTGATTCAGAGAATCTTTCAATAAGTTCCAAGATGCTGGGGCGTATCCTTAAATTGTATGCTGATGAAGGCGATTCCGTTAAAGCCGGAACGTTGCTGGTTGAGCTGGACAGCAGCGATTTGTTAGCCCAGCGTAAACAGGTGATAGCTCTAAAAGACCAGTCGGCAACAACTCAGGTTCAAGCTCAGGCAAAATATAATTACGACCAGGAAAACATTAAAGTGCTTCAGGTTAACGTGGATAAAACTGTGGAAGATTTCACCCGTGCGAAGACTCAGAAAGCAGGCGATGTAATAACTCAGGAACAATTCGACCATGTGAAAAAAGCTATGGAAACCGCCCAGGCACAACTGGAAGCTGCAAAAGCACAGCTTGAAGTTTCGAAAACTCAGATTGTAAGCGCGGCTGCCACCATAGAATCAGCCAAGGCACAAATCAATGTGATTGAAACTTCGCTGAAGAATACTAAAATATTTGCCCCTTTTGATGGCATCATTGCCAAAAAATGGTTGTTGCAGGGCGATGTTACCCAACCCGGACAGGCGATTTTTACTCTTACGAATAAAAACAAACTGTGGGTGAGTGTTTTTATTGAAGAAACCAAATTGTCAGATATTCATGTTGGTCAGTTGGCGCTTTATACTATTGATGCCATTCCTGATGTTACTTTTACAGGAAAGGTGTATTATATTGGCTCAAACACGGCTTCACAGTTTTCGCTTATTCCACCCAACAATGCATCGGGAAATTTTACTAAAGTTACTCAGCGTGTTCCTCTGAAAATTTCGATAGAAGGAACTCAAAATCAAAAATCTGTTTCGGGATATCATATACTTGCAGGCATGTCGGCAGTTGTAAAACTTGTGAAAGACAAATAATAATGACCCGAAGAAGAGTTTCCCCTTCTCATTTTATTCGCAGTTCCATACGTGGCAGGGATTCGGCTTTGCATCCGCAGCATGACCGATATAAATGGGTTTTGCTTGCCAATGTGATGCTGGGTACTTTTATGGCGGTGCTGGATGCCACCATTGTGAATGTTGGGTTGCCTAAAATTATGGCCTCCTTTGGTGTGGGTCTGGATAAAATTGAATGGGTTATCACTGCCTATATGCTTGCCATGGCGGTAATGCTGCCCACATCGGGATGGTTGGCAGATAAGTTTGGCTACAAACGCATGTACTTTATGGGGTTGCTTTTGTTTACTTTTGGTTCTATGCTTTGCGGCATGTCGGGTAACGAAGATATGCTCATCATTTCGAGAGTGATTCAGGGATTGGGAGCCGGGGCTATTCAGCCTTTGGGTATGGCTATTATTACACGGGAATTTCCTCCAAAACAACGAGGTGTTGCTTTGGGTTTCTGGGCAATTTCGGCGGCTGCTTCTGTATCCTTTGGTCCGCTTATAGGAGGATATCTTGTTGACAATTTCAATTGGCAGCTAATCTTTGATGTAAACATTCCGGTTGGAATTCTGGCCTTGCTGGCTACAATTATTATTCAGAAAGAGTACAAAAATAAGGCTGTCCGAAGTTTCGACATTATCGGGTTTATCTCCATCTCCTTATTTCTCCCATTAACACTGTATGCTTTGGCTGAAGGCAATGCCGCTACCAATTCGGCAGGCT
>CAYYQJ010000305.1:0-4756 GCA_964473775.1 uncultured Bacteroidales bacterium
GAGCATATTCGCAATAAGTACCCTGAACATGATTATCATTAAATGTAATGCTATCAGGAACAATAGGTGTAGCTTTATGGAAATGAATGGTAAACAGAGTATCTCCATCATCCAGGTTAAAGCCTGTACCATTACCACCAAAACGCATAGTACCTGCAGGATATCCAAGTGGTGTAGCATCAAAATCGTAAAGCCAGTTATCAAAAACTTTTTGATTTACTGATTCAAGAGTTGGAGTTCCTAAAGTATTTACATCATATCTCATTGTTAAAGAAGAAGCTCCTACATTTTGGAACCCTCTGACAATTACCGGGAATGAGATATCATAAGTTTCTACACAAATCGGTTGATTTACAATTTGAGTAACAGGTCCATCACCAACAGTAATGGTAGCCACATCCGAATTGGTACAACCCGTAGCAGGGTCGGTGTAAGTATAGGTTATAACCTGTGTTCCCCATGAAGGATAGAAAGTGTCCAAATCAACACCCACTCCTGACCATTCTCCACCTGAAGGGGTTCCTGTTAATTGAATACCTGAACCTTGAAGACAGGCATTGGTATAAGTGCCGGCATCAACTGTTGGTAAGGTAGATGTAACAACAAATGCACCAGAAACAGCGCTTGTTTGAGGTGTACCGCAATCACCTGTAACAACACAATAATAATATAAGGTTCCGGCAACATTTGCCTGAGGTGTATAAGTTTCAGTTTGTGCTCCGTTAGCCGAACCAAGTGTTGTTCCACCACTATTACTTGCTGAAGTGTTTTTAAACCATTGATAAGTAATATTGGTACCAGATGCTGCAACTGAAATTGGATCGAATGTACCATTTATGCATTGTGCTTGTCCGCCCGTGGATTGGCTGGTGATAGATGGATTGATACAACCAGAACCGCAATCTGTATTAAAACTTGCCCCTGCATCTTTCCAAAATGCCCAATTAGCATTTGCCCAGGCTACATCATCCACCTGAATACATGTTAAGCTATAATTGTTTGTTGCATCAAATTGCATTATTTGTGTGTTATTCTGATTTTTCAAATTCAGACTTGTTAATGAATTTTCATTACAAACCATAGAATTAAGAGCAGTATTATGTGAAACATCCAATGTTGTTAACAAATTGTATGAACAATTCAAATACATAAGGGTTGGATTGGATGAAACATTTAAACTTGATAATGAATTGTAGAAACAAAACAAATATCGAAGTGCAGTATTAAATGCAACATCCAAATTCATTAATATATTGGACCCACAATTCAAAGATAAAAGTGCTGTATTGGTAGAAATATTTAAACTTGCTAATGAATTATGGTCACAATATAAACGAGTAAGGTTAATATTGGCTGTAACATTCAAACTTATTAATGAATTGTTGCTGCAATCCAAATAAGTTATTTGAGTGAAGTGTTCAATCCCCGTTAAATCATGGATGCCTTTTGATGAAACATTAATTGTGCCCGTCCATGCCTCAGCTTCCGTACATTCAATTTCATTATCACTATTAGCATCAAGCCCGGGGATGGCTAACAATGCTGCTTTAAAGTTTGCATCAGGTATGTTTAATATGCAGGGAGGATACTTCATTACAGTGGTTTTATAGCTGTTTCCACCATCCTGATATACCACATACGGAGTGCCGCTATTATTTATTGCAATGGATGTATAATTAGCTTGTCCGATTGAAAAACCGGCTATTCCAACGTTAACCCAACTTGTGCCATCAAATTTCATTACAGTGGCTTTATTGCTGTTTCCAATATCCTGATAAACCACATACGGAGTTCCGTTACCATCTATTGCTATATTTGTATTATCAGCTAATGCGGCAGAAAAACCTGGTAATCCAACGTTTATCCAACTTGTGCCATTAAATTTCATTACGGTGGCTTTATAACTGTTTCCAAAATCCATATAAACAACATACGGAATTCCGTTACCATCTATTGCTATTTTTGTATTATTAGCTTCTGCGGTAGAAAAACCAGCTAATCCAACGTTTATCCAACTTGTGCCATCAAATTTCATCACGGTGGCTTTAGCTAAGTTTCCGTAATCCACATAAACAACATACGGAGTCCCACTTTCGTCTATTGCTATGGATGGCAAATCTGCCACTTCAGCAGAAAAACCTTCTGTTCCAACGCTTACCCAACCCGAACCATCAAATTTCATCACTGTAGCCTTATTGCCATTTCCACCATCCGAGTAAAGCACATATGGAGTGCCACTACTATTTATTGCTATGGATATAAAATTAGGTTCTCCGATTGAAAAACCGGACATTCCAACGGTTACCCAACTTGAACCATCATATTTCATTACAGTGGCTTTAGTACCGTTTCCATGATCGCTATAAGCCACATAAGGTGTCCCGTTGCCATCTATTGCTATGGACGTATATTGGGCTAGTCCCGCTGAAAAACCTTCTGTACCAACAGTAACCCAACTTGTACCATCAAATTTCTTCACTGTGGCATTTCCGCTGTTTCCGAAATCCGTAAAAACCACAAATGGAGTGCCGCTGGCATCCATGGCTATGGATGTATGATAAGCTTCTCCGGCAGAAAAACCTGCGGTTCCAACATTTTGCCAGGTTTGGGCATAGGTAGTTTGTAATAACAATGTAGTCATTAGAAACAGCAACATTAAAATCGTAATTGTTTTTTTCATTTTGTTTTAGGTTTAGTTTTCCTACTCATAAGGCTTTTCGGTTTTTGCCCCCGACAATTGCCTGGTCAGGAATCAAGCTTGTTTTTCAAAGTGGATCTTCTTTCTCCACTAATTTCTTAAAAAGGGTTTCGGCAAACTCAATATTTTGATGTGGTTGAACTTGCCGAAACCACTTGTTTTTGTTTTGCCTTTGTTATTATCAATTATTAATTTTTAATTGATAATTGGGTTATTGAATTATTCTGCCTCCAAACGGCTCAGAGGCAGGCGAATCTCCACCTGTGTTATGAGCCGTTACTTTTGCATACATTAATTTACCTAAATAATCATCAGGTACCAAAAAATCAATTTTCGATTTTGTGAAAATCATTTTTGGTTTTGTAACCATAATATACTTTTCTGCATTTGCAGGTTCTGCTATGGTTATTTCCACTGTATAATTATCAGCATCAGCAACAGAATTATAACTAACTACACATTGTTTTGGATAATCGCCCTGCATCATTTTACCATTTTCAGGTTTCCCAGGAGCTTTCTTGTCGTGAGCTTCATCGCTTGAAACTAAAAATCCTGCTTCTGCCCATTTTGCAGCATCATCTTGATATTTTTTCATATAAGCTACTGCTGTTGCATTATAATAATCGCAAGCGTCAACATTATCCTGATGCAATTTTGCAGTAGCAGCTGCAGAAGCATCCTGTTTAATTTGTTGATTCAGTTCAGATTGGTCAATGGTTGCAGCATTAGCTTTATTTTGTACGCCCATGGCCTTTATTGTCTGATCAGCATCATCGCTCAGATTTGTTCCAACTTCATTAATCCTCTTTCGATTGTCGGAAGCATTATCCAATGGTTTTAAGGTTAATATTTTTTGTTTAATTGGATGTGACATTATATTAATTTTAAATAAATGTTCATTACTAATTGTTTTCATCTATTTCAAGATGATTTCATTGTTTATTGTATGGGGTTAAAACAACCCCCAACGCTCGGGGCCTGCATTAGTAAAGTTCCAATAAAAGGCAAAACATTTAAAATGATATTTTGAAAAAGAGATAGGGCGAATCAGATAATAAAACTCTTGATTGGCTGAAATTATCATGCCCACAGAGCAAATTACCTGTTGAAATGAACGACCTAAAAAATGATTTTTTAGATCATAAAGATGATTTTTTAGATCTAAAAGATGATTCTTTAGATTTAAAAGATGACGTTTTTGGCCTAAAAGATGACGTTTATGACCTAAAAAATGATTTTTTAGGTCACAAAAACGACGTTTTAAGTTTAAAAGATGGCGTTTTAGACCAAAAAGAAGACGTTTTAGGTCATAAAAATGACGTTTTAGGCTGCAAAAATGGCTTTTTAGGTCTATGGAAAAACAATGCAAGATATACGTAATCAATGTTTTAACTATCAGAAACCATGAAATTTTAAAATAACTTGTTGGATGTAAGGTTTCATTTGAATTTGAATAAGAAGTTGATTTATAGCTGTATGTATTGATAAAGCGATTTTTGGGCTTCTTTTCAGAAACCTGAATCGTAAAATTGATATTGCCGGTATCAAACTTGCTTTCCATAATCTTTTGTTTAACCTTACTACTTCACCGTCTTTTAAATAAATTAGGGAGCAAATATACAACGATATTTTAATTATGCAAGATAAAAGGTATCTCCATATTAAGTTATTTTTACATTAGCTTGATAATTGTCATATAAATAATGTCTTAGAAATACTAGATATCATTATTTATTTTTTTCAAACAATGCATCTATTAATGAAATTATTGTTTGCTCAGTAAAATTAAGTGGTATGATATAGACATGATTCGGCAATTTTTTTAAGTTTGATATCTTAAGGGCTCAAGAATATTGCGTATCAAAACAGGTTTTAGTGTTACAATATAACTTTACACCATACATATGTGTGGATATATCCACAATCTTTTATTATATTTTTACCCATCTTTAAAAAATGGGGTTATTCAGCTATAATGGAGTTTGAATGGGTTTAGATTTTATCAAGATCGGAAGAGCACACGTGAACTCCAGTCACCTGAAGCTATCTCGTATGCCG
>CAYYQJ010000306.1:0-4756 GCA_964473775.1 uncultured Bacteroidales bacterium
TTTAAGAAATGAATCAGAATTTTTAAATAAAATAAAGTATAAACCAATTAAATTACAATGTTATGGGAGCCGAAAAAAAATACCCCAGATCAGACGATGCCAAAGAACAATCTTTGACAAAAACCAAAGAAAAACACAATGCAGTTCCGGTCGGAACCAGTGTTCTTTCAACCGCTAATGCCGCATTTCTTCTTTCGATTTTGCCGCTATTTATTTCAAAACGCACTGCTGCTGATAATGCAAATGAAGATTATCATAATGCATCACAGGCAGTTGCTGAAGGAGGCCAATTATTAAAATCTATGACTTCTGCAGGCATGCAGTTGTTAGGATTAAAAATTTTCAATCACTTTGCCGACTACCCACCCTCTACATTTACTTTATACAAAATGCCTTTAAGCGGCAAACTGCCTCCTATGGGAAGCGAAGCCGAAATTTTGCAGGCAGGCGACGATTTTATTGGAGGCGAAACTACCAGAGTGGCTGCAGGTGGCACCGCTTTGGTGGATATTTCGAAATCGGATGTTGAAACTTTGCGCGACGATTTTATTGATAAACAAACCACCCGAAACATCACTTTTGAAGCTTCGGTTAAAGCACAGCAGCAATTAAAGAAATATCGCGACGAAGTGGTTGATCCGTTGATTGTAAATTTATGGAGCGACATCACGCGTGCCTCTCAGGGCATGACTCCGGGCGCAGCACGCGATTTTGAAACCTCATGGGGAATGATTTTTGGTTCCGGAACCGGCAAAGGCTCAATTATGGTGTTGGTGATCAATGCTTCTGAAGGCGAAATGCCTATGGGTGGAGTTTCTGTAAGAGTTGGCGCACCCGACGGAAAAGCCGGAGCAAAAGCCACCACCAATGCAATGGGTATTGCGATTTTAGAATCCAGCAATTATGATCCCACTTTTGTGAATGTAGAAATTCCGGGATTTGTAAAACAGTCAATTTCTGTTACTATCATAGAAGGCGAACAAATTACCCTGACCGTGCGAATGGTTAGAACTCCGCGCTAATTATTTTAAAGAAAAGGCTTCATGAAAAGTGAAGCCTTTACTTTTATGAAGGATTTCCCTGGAAAATATTTTGGGCTGAAGCCGCCTCATAGATTATCAATCCACCACCGCCTTAAAAGGCGGAGCTATTGATATCCTGTTTTCTTAGTGTTTCTCAGTGTCCTTAGTGCCTTAGTGGTTTATTCCCACTCAACTCCCTAAAGATACTCCTGATTCTCCAGAATTTTCTTAATCCCTTCTTCCAAAGGCAATAAATCGCGCTGCAAGAGGCTTCGCATTTTGGCTATATCGGGCAAGCGGCGTTGCATATCGCCTTCCTGCAAAGGAGGTTTATGGGTGATTTTGGATTTCGAGCCTGTCATGCTGATAATCTTTAAAGCCAAATCGAGTATGCTGATTTCTATATCGCTTCCAATATTAATGATATCGTTTACCGGATGTGGATCTTTTTCGGAAGCCATAAAATTATGATAACAGGCATCCACATTATCATCAATATAACAAAAAGTACGCGATTGCGAACCATCGCCATAAATATTGATATTCTGGTTTTTTAATGCCAGCGAAATAAATTTCGACATCACAAAATCGTGGCTTTGTTTGGGCCCGTAGGTATTAAAAAAACGGAAAATGGTGTAATCCAATCCAAATTCTTTATTAAAAGATTTCAGATAAGGCTCGCCAATGTTTTTCACTACAGCATAAGGCACACGGGAGTTGAGTGGGGTGGTGTGTTCGTTTTGCGGAAGCTCTACAGGCTCGCCATACACTTCTGATGAAGAAGAAAAATAAACGCGTTTTACGCTGGAGTTTTTACTTAAATGCAGTACGTTGGCTATACCATGAATATCGTTTAGAACGCTCACTGGATTCATTTGTGTGCGCAACACACCCACCACGGCGGCATAATGAAACACGTAATCGAATGACGACGAAAGCATCACGGCAGCTATGTCGCGATAATGGTTTACGTTGCATTTTATAAAACGCCAGTTGTGGGCCGCAAGGGGGAGTTTGCATAATTCGCCTGTGGAAAGGTCGTCAACAATCACTACATAGTTTTCAGGGTCCTGAATAAGTTTTTCGGCAAGGCAACTCCCCACAAAACCCGCACCACCGGTTATTAATATCCTTCGCATGGTTTCTATTTTTTAATCTAATATGGATAACAAATAATTGCCGTAGCCCGATTTGATGAGTTTTTCGGCAATCACCCGCAACTGTGTGGCAGTGATAAATCCCATACGATAAGCCACTTCTTCTATACATCCTATTTTCAAACCCTGACGGTCTTCAATCACCTGAACAAACTGCGAAGCCTGCAACAAAGAAGCAAAAGTGCCGGTATCGAGCCAGGCGGTGCCGCGGGTTAAAATCCCCACTTTAAGTTTATTATGCTCGAGGTAATATTTATTCACATCAGTGATTTCATACTCGCCTCGTTTGCTGGGTTGGATGTTTTTGGCCACTTCAATCACACTATTGTCATAAAAATACAATCCCGGAACGGCATAATTGGATTTGGGTTGTTCGGGTTTTTCTTCTATGGAAATGGCGTTGCAATGGTCGTCAAATTCAACCACACCATAGCGTTGCGGATCGGAAACATGATAGGCAAACACTACGCCGCCTTCGGGGTCGTTGTTTTCCTGAAGCAGATGCTGCATTCCGGCACCATAAAAAATATTATCGCCCAACACCAGAGCTACTTTATCTTTTCCTATAAACTTTTCGCCTATCACAAAGGCTTGTGCCAATCCGTTAGGGATGAGTTGTTCTTCGTAAGAAAAACTGCATCCGAGTTCTTTTCCATCGCCCAAAAGGTTTCGGAAATGAGGTAAATCCTGAGGTGTGGAAATGATAAGTACTTCAGATATGCCCGCCATCATCAATACCGACAGGGGATAATAAATCATGGGTTTATCATAAATAGGCATCATTTGCTTGCTCATCGCAAGTGTCAAAGGATACAAACGTGTACCGGAACCGCCGGCTAAAATTATTCCTTTCATAATACAGGTTTTTTTTAAATTACAATGTTCAAATAGCAAAAAACAAATAAATTACAATTTCTAAAATTTTCAAATTTCAAACGCTTTTGATAATTGATTTTTTATATTTTGGTATTTACCTGCCTGACGTCAGTCAGGTTTGTGTTTTGTGTTTTGGTATTTATTTGTTTTGGTATTTATTTGTGTTTTGTGTTTTGTTATTTGGAATTTTATAAAGTTTATTCAATTTCTTTTAAATCAACATCAGCCAGTTCGTCACTATCATCCGGAATAGCTATAACAGGTTCTTCGAAAGCTTTGGTAGTTCCATTTTTACCAAAAGTTAATAGCATGGATGGCAATAAAAACAAATTGCTCAACATGGCCATAAACATGGTAAATGTGATTAAATATCCCAATGCCTGTGTGCCACCAAAGGTAGAGAAAATAAATATTGAGAACCCAAGAAACAACACAGAAGAAGAATAAACCATGCTGTAACCGGTTTCTTTTAAGGCAGCTATAACACATTCTTCCAGGTTATGGCGTTTCAGTTTCAACTGATATCGGTATCGCGAGAGATATAAAATGGCATTATCAACCGATATTCCTAAAGCAATACTAAAAATCAAAACAGTGGAAGGTTTAATTGAGATGCCCAGATAGCCCATCATGGCGGCGGTCATTATCTGCGGAAGCAAATTCGGAATCATGGAGATGAAAACCATACGCACTGAGGTAAACATCAGCAGCATCAACAAAGAAATAATACCCGTTGCCACCAAAAGACTGGTCCATAAGTTTGAAACCAGATAATTGGTACCCTTCAGAAAAACCACACTGGTTCCGGTGAGCACCACATCAGTTTTGGTTACCTTGATGCTGGTATCTTTAGCCAGTTGGGCTGCATAAAAATCTTTATTAAAAATGGTGTCAATTTTAGGTTTCAGACTTCCTAAAATCCTTTCGATATCTTTGGTGCCAATGTTTTGCATCTGCACACTGATACGGGTTCTTTGCATGGTCGAATCCACAAAGTTGTTGATGATGCTTTTCTTTTTGCCATTTAATTTTGGCAGATAGCCAAGCATAAAAACCAGTTCGTTTCCATTGGGCACATTATAATAAGCGGGGTCGCCATCATAGAAAGCCTGCTTGGCAAATTTCACCACCTCAACTATGGATAAGGGACGGGAGAGTTCGGGATATTTTGCCAATGAATCCTGCAATTCGTCAATCTTGGCCAGCATCTTGCGGTTCAGCACGCCTTTTTTCTTTTTGGTATCAATAGATATTTCGAAAGGCATCACACCTTTAAAATGTTTTTCGAAAAACATCAGATCGGAATACAGAGGGTCTTTTTTGGAGATATCATCCACAATATTTCCGGTGGTTCTCAATCGGGTGATGCCATAAGCACCAATAATCACTACAAGGATTGAAATGCCGTAAATGATTTTCCGTTTATGCTGAACCGAAGAAACAATAAAATCAATAATTCTACTAACGGTTTTATTTTCGAGATGTTTGGTTTGCTTTTCGGTAGGCGGTTTAGAGAAACTGAATAATATGGGTATCAGGAAAAGCGAAATAACATACAAAATCAGAATGTTCAAAGAGGCAATCACACCAAACTGATGCAACATACGATTTTGAATGATGATAAAAGCCGCGAAACCTGCTGCCGTAAGATCGGAAGAGCGTCGTGTAGGGAAAGAGTGTACAGAGCCGTGTAGATAACGG
>CAYYQJ010000307.1:0-4754 GCA_964473775.1 uncultured Bacteroidales bacterium
TACACGGCTCTGAACACTCTTTCCCTACACGACGCTCTTCCGATCTATTTCTAAATTCATTGAAATATTGCCATTGTTTTGCAGTCTTTTCTTCTGAATCTGAGATTTTATCTTTAAGAAATTTGATATACAACTCCAACTCTCGAATAAAAATGTGAGGAATCTTTTCCTTTTCTAATAGCCAGCGATGGTTGTAAATATGGTCGAGCATTCTTTGCAGGCTTACGGTCTTTTTAAAATAAGCAATATTAGGTCCTGGGCAAACAGAAACACCCTTGCCTTCATCACGTGTATGTAAATGGTTTACCAGAAGTGCAGAGGTTCCTAACCCAACACAAATGCATGATTTTACAATAATCTTATTGTATTCTTTATCGTATTCAGCTTTAGGAAGTCTTTTTTCTTTAAGTTCGTTGATTTTATGCTGTTGATACTCCCTTGAAGCCACGCATATTTCATTTTCAGTGAATTCAGTATTGAAAGAAAGGTATTTTTTAGGACATAAACTGCCAGGCAAATTATTATTGATCTTTAAATCTCTTTCCCTGTCTTTAGAGTTGTATTTTAAATTACTGAAAGGTACATTTAGTGGTGAAATATCACTCAGATAAACATCGTCCTTTTCACTAATAATCAACAACTCCAACGTATCATAATCCACATTCGTTACTTCCGGAACCAACAGAAAAGGAGTTCCCCAACCAATGGAACCTAAATGATAATAATCTAAAAGAAACCTGTGTTCATCTGGTGTTGAAATTCCGCCTTGAACTGTAACTCGGATTTCAACAGGGTTAGCATCATGCAACAAGTTTTTTTGTTTCAATGCTTCAGAATAGGTTGGATAAATGCTGTCATACAATTCCTGACGTTTGCTTTTAAACTCTTCCAGAATGGGTCCCATCAGAAATCCCTGGGTAGGGAAGCAATGTCCACCACAATACAAACCAGATTCAATGCGGAATTCAGAAACCCAAAGTCCTTTCTTGGCAAGAAATTTTGCCTGAATTAATGCAGAACGGTAATCACTCACTTTTAGAATGATTTTCTTTTTTACATAACCATCTTTGTCTGGAAAAAAATCAGGAAAGGATTCAATATAGGTGTACAAATTGGCATTAAGCCCTGCAGAAAATACGATAGATGAATGCAAGTCGCTTTTTGCATATCCTCTTAACGCGGCAAGCGCATCATTATATTCCTTTGGCAATTTCTCGAAATACTCATAATTTGGCTTATCGAGTTTTGTCATGATGTTAACATCAATACTCCCACAAACCAGGTGTTTTTCTATCCAATTTGCTATCTCTTCTTTTGATTTGAAATCAGCAATAAATTCATCGACTGAGATATTGTTTTCGGGCAATGCAGGAAACATGTCGAGATAGTCTTTGAGTTCTGCTTTATCAGCGGCCAGCGACTTTTTTAATTTATTGAATTTCTCATCCACCAAATACTGCATCATGTTCAAATAGGCTGTGATTCGTTTGGTCCTAAAGTCATGCGTTGAAGTTGAAATATGCGTATGATGAAGCTTGTATTTTTTGCAATAAAAGGCTCTGAGTTTTTCCATAAGGATATCATCTACCAACGATACCGTTGAAGTAATACCTAGATGTGCCACTTTTACAGGCGAATCTATTGAGTATCCAATTCCTAATACGGGAATATGAAAGGTGTGGCGCGGAATGAAATTCACAAATTACTTTTTTTACAAAGATAAATCTTTTTTTAATTTTCTGCTTTTGTAGATAAAAAATTTTAGTTTATAGCTTATTATTAATTGTTTATAGTTAGTGTCATTATAATTGGGTTGTAATATTGTCCTTATTTTAATAAAAGAATTTGAATAAAAACAAGTATTATTAATTCGTTTGTGATTTGTATTTAATAAGTTGATATGCAATAAAATGATTTCATTGACACTGTTTAAAATTTATTTTTTTTGTTAAATCTTTTTGTTCTGATTGATTTTTTATTAATTTTGGTTTCCCAAAAAATTATTATTGAATAATCCTGAAAAACTAAAAAGACGTAAATGAAATTTTGGGGCTTACGACCCGATGTGACAACAAAATGTGGAGACAGAACCCACATAAATAAACGGGACTAAATTAATATCAAAACGTTATTAAA
Source organism: uncultured Bacteroidales bacterium (assembly GCA_964473775.1). Taxonomy (GTDB): domain Bacteria; phylum Bacteroidota; class Bacteroidia; order Bacteroidales; family CAIWKO01; genus CAIWKO01. The sequence goes on from CAYYQJ010000307.1 coordinate 2,137, forward strand.
TGGTCTGATTTTAATTAATATCAAAATTTAAAACATGAAAAAACTTTTATTCATTACTCTGATTGCTTGTATTGGGTTCAATCTTCATGCTCAAAATGCTGACCAAGCAATGAAAACACCTTTAAATAAGAAAACAGTTCTTATTAATAAGGAAATTACACCACCTCAACTAACAACCATGACAATGCCTGACAGGACCTTGTCGAAAATTACCCCTGTTTCATCATGGAAACCATTGCCTCAATTTCAGGTGGAACAAAACAAACCTCAACACTGGTATGCTCTTGAAAATGCTGATAATCTCAAATATTGGCAGGGCGTAAATGTTGATAAAATTCTTATTTGTTTGAAAAAAGGCATTCCTGAAAGCGAGTTGCAATTTCTTATCAATAAGTACTCATTAAAACCTGCAAAGCAAAAAAGTATGTTCCCTGACATCATGAACTTTTTTGTTTATGATATTCCTGAAGCCTCAAAAGAAAAAATACTTGAAATTATTTCAGAAGCTAAAACGTATGATAATATTGAATTTGCAGAACCGGATATTAAATTGCAATCTTTTTCATGTACTCCAAACGACCCGTATTTTGCAAGTTATCAGTGGGGGCCATATAATGTTTGGGCAGATTCGGCATGGTGTTATACCACAGGTACGAACACCACTCAAATGATTGCAGTGATTGATAATGCTGTAGATTATACACATTCCGATTTAGGAAATGTTAGCTATGGCTATGATTATGGAGATAATGATAATGATCCGTATCCAGTAAATGCATCAGTGGATCATGGAACACATGTATGTGGGATTTCCTCAGCCAGAATAAATAATAGCACTGGTATTGCCGGTATGGCTAATGACACAGTTTATTTTGCTAAAGTTACAACCGATGCCGATCCAGGACCTTATGATTACGCGGCTTGTATTAATGCTTTGAATAATATTTCTACTATTGCCCGCATCAGAGCAGTTAATATGAGTTGGGGTGGACCATCAAATAGCTCTGCTTTACAATCGGCCTGCGATAATGCCTGGAATAATGGAAAATTATTGATTGCTGCTGCCGGAAATGATGCCCAAAACGGAAACCCTATTGAATATCCTGCCGCTTATAATTCAGTGATGGCTGTGGCTGCTTTGGATGCCAATAATAGTTGGTCAACATTTTCAAATCATTTAAGTTATGTGGAAGTTTCTGCTCCCGGAGGAAGTAATGCAGGTGGCTCAGCAGATATACTCAGTACCTTGCCGGGTAATAGTTACGATTATAAAGCCGGTACTTCTATGGCTGCACCTTTGGTGACGGGTTTGGCTGGATTGATGTTTGCTATTAACCCTAATCTAACTAATGTTCAGGCGAGAACCATATTACAACAATGTGTTTTTGACAGAGGCACTTCTGGATGGGATGAATATTATGGATATGGCGAAGTTTGTGCATTTTGTGCCGTTATCAGAGCTCAAAATCCAAATGCTATTGAGGAAAATTCATTGGATGATATCGTGTTTGGGGTATTCCCTGTGCCTTCAAAAGGTTTATTTACAGTTCAATTTGATAAATTGACGGATAATGCTCAGATATCAGTAATTAATAATCTGGGTCAGGAAATTTATACTACTAAATCTAATTTGCAAATGAGTGTAAATATTGATTTATCGGCTTATGCTAACGGAATTTATTTCGTGAAGATTTATTCTGATAAGAAAATCGTTACCAAAAAGATAATACTCAATAGATAATCTGAAAGTTTAAAGCCTGTTGCCGATGTTCATTAAGTATTTTTGAGCAAAGGCAACAGGCTTTATTTTTTACAGAGAATAGATTCTCTTCCTCAATAATATTAGCTTGATAACTCAAGAACTTAAAAGTACGATAATCCTATCCACAACGTTTTCGTCGCTTTCGGTATCTTCAATTTCAATGACAATTTTCGACTTTGAGTAGAATACTTCTCTTTTTTCAAGTAATTGATTGATTGTCTTTCTTAAATCTGTAGAACCGGACAGCAGTGGGCGGTTTTGACGCTGATGTTGCAGAAAATTGACCAGATCTTCTGTGGTTCTTTTTAGGTAGATGGTAATTCCATTTGCATTCATCAACTCCATATTATCAAAAAAACAGGGAAGTCCGCCTCCTGTAGAAACAACTAACTGGTTTGTTTCGGATAATAATTGTTGCAGAATTTCTTTCTCCGCATCGCGGAACACTTTTTCGCCTTTGGTTTGAAAAATGGCGGGGATATTATGGTTTAATTGCGTTTCAACCATGTTGTCAGTGTCGTAAAATTGGAATTTTAATCTGACAGACAATAATTTTCCGATGGCACTTTTGCCGCTACCCATGAAGCCTAATAAAAATACTTTCATATTAATGAGTTTTTCGCCCTACAAAACTAAGAAAATAATCGTTACATTTGCAATAATTATGAGTTTTTTTTTATGAAAAGAATATCTGACCTGGAAAGAAAATATGTGATGGAGGCTCTGGATAATGAATTCAGTAATTCAAGAAAAAATGTTTTTATTCAACGGCTTGAGAAGGAATTTGCTGATAGATTTCAGGTAAAGTATGCGATTGCTCACGCAAATGGTACCTGTACAATGCATTCGGCATTGG
>CAYYQJ010000308.1:0-3154 GCA_964473775.1 uncultured Bacteroidales bacterium
GGGATGAAATATTGGCTGAGGCGCTTTGTCCATCGCCAAAATCCCAATAAAAAGAGGTGGCATGTTGAGAGGTATTATTTATGGTCATGGTGTTTTGATTCAAAGAAAACGAAAAATCAGCTTTCACTTTTGTTGTATCAATATTCCAGACAGAAAGACTATCAAAAACCACTTTTTGAGCATATTGTTGTAGATGCAAGGCTGTAGATGCATTCAGTCCTGCAGGAACAAACCCACCAATAGGCGATTTCTGAAACAGGGCTGCATAAAAAGTACAGGCTGCCAGGTAGCTTCCGGCAAGGCTGGGATGGCTTTCGTCGGTATCGTATAAATTAATAGAATCGCCTTCGTTTCTCACTTTTTTCCAAACCATGCCTACGGGTGCCACCTCAGCATGCAAGGTTTGGCTCATATATAAATAGCTCTGCCTCAAACCTGCCTGCATTCCTTCAAAAGTGAAGATGGGAGGATAAGAAGCACAATTGGATGCATCGCCGTTTTTGCGTCCCCATGTCATATAGAAAATGGTTTGGGTGCACGAATCATTTTTTTTGATGTATTTATTAAGAGAATCGGCATAAGGATACACCTGAACTGCCACTTGTGAGGGTGGAAATGCCGGCAATTGACTTTGCTCCTGCAAAACCACATAGTCCCAGTTTCGTGAATTGATTTTGGCCAGAGAAGTAGCATCGGTAGAATGCATTTGTAGTGTATAGCCACCGACATTGTTTTCGTCAGTCAATAAGGTATCACCAAACGAAAGCGCCATTTTTCTGCATAAACCCGGAAGGTCGTTTACATAGGTATAGCTATTCCCCAAAAATAAAACCTGAAGTTTCTTTTGCCCGAAAACCAGGCTTGTTGAACTAAAAATCAACAATAAAAGGATAGGAGTACAGATATTCTTCATCAATTTTTTTTTACAAACTTAATAAATCTCTTTCACAATAATGCCTCTAATTTCAAAATCATTTCTAAATTTGTTCAAATTCTGAGATTGATGAAGATTACTTTGGTGTTGACAGGGAAAACTGAAATTGACTATGTACTGAAAGGCGCTGAGGAATATAGTAAGCGAATAAAAAGGTATGTGAGTTTTGAAGTGGTTGCTATCCCTGATATAAAAAACGCCAAAAATCTTTCTATTGAACAATACAAACTAAAAGAAGCAGAAAATCAGATTAAATATCTGCAAAATGCCGATTTGATAATTCTTTTGGACGAATTTGGCAAAGAATACACCTCAGTAGAGTTTGCCCGTTATATCGAAAGCAAAATGCAGGCGAGTGTTAAAAACATGGTATTCGTAGTAGGTGGGGCTTATGGGTTTGCTCCTGAAATAAAAAAAATGTCGCATCACAGTATTTCATTGTCCTTGCTCACCTTTCCGCATCAATTGGTTAGGCTCATATTTTTAGAACAACTCTATCGCGCATTTACCATCATACGCAACGAAAAATATCATCATTCCTGAGTTTTTTTCTTGGCCTTGATTATCCTTCGGCGCTTGTTCAGTAGTACCGCATTTAATTGAATCAGTAGTATGATTAGGGTAAAATAGAAAGATATTTTCCCGATATAATCACCGAAACGCACATAAAATGTTTTCGTATCGTTGGCATTCAGAGTAAATGCAGCCACATCAGGTGTCCAGTATTTGGTGGGTAAAAAGATATCGCCACGCTGATTAATAAACCCTGATATGCCGGTGTTGGCCGAACGGGCAATGCTTCGGCGGGTTTCAATGGCACGCAATCGGGCATATTGAAAATGTTGACGGTGTCCTGCCGTATTTTCCCACCAGCCGTCGTTGGTAATAATAAAAATAAGATTGGCCCCGTTACGGATATATCCCGTAAGGAAATCACCATAAATGGATTCGTAGCAAATCACAGGCGCTACTTTTATAGACTGGTTTTTGGGCCCGAAAACGGATCTTTCTTTTTGAACGGCATTGCTTCCCGACATGCCACCCAGATTGATAGCAAATTTTTCGAGTGGCTTGAGCAATTTTGGGAAGGGCATCATCTCAACACCCGGAACCAGCTTCGATTTATGATATAATTGCGGAATCTCTGTAGAATCGAGATACATGGCCGTGTTGCAAACATCGTAATAGTATTTACCCCCTGCTGAATACCTGGCTGTGGCAGAAATTTCTTCACCCGGCTGATACACTTTGAACGACGATACTCCGATAACAATTTTCAGATGCGGAAATTTGCGGATTAACTGCTTTAAACTATCCACATCTGAGTTCTGATTGATTTCATTTTCGTCAATTCCGCTGGGCAAAGCTGTTTCAGGGAATATCAGGAAATCGGTTTTGTTGGTCACCTTTTGTTTGGCCAGATCCAGCATTTTTTCGAGTTGTTGGGTTTCGCTCATGCCTTCAAACTTTTCGTTGTATGGGTCGATATTGGGTTGAACCACCACACAATTATAAGGATTGACATTCTCCTGATAACTTGAATACCTGTATTCCGAAGCCGCTATAGGTATGATAATCAACAATACAGAAGATACGGAAAACAAGTAGGATTTTGAGCGCGATTTATACAAGCCAAAGGCCGACAACAATAATTTATACATGATAATATTGCCAAGCAATATCCACACATCGCCACCGAAAACGCCTGTAATTTCGTACCATTGCACAAAACGGGGATATGCCGCAAAACCATTGCCCAGATTGAGCCACGACCAGCTTAAATCCCAATTCAGATGAAGATATTCGAAAGTAATCCAGAAAAATATCAACACATTGAAAGCGCCTTTTGATTTGAACAAAGTACGGCGTACCAAATGATAGAGATGAAACACCGTGGCCATAAACAATGCATTCAGCATAATGGCCGCAATAGAACCAAAAGTGGTTGAATAATAAATCCACCATGTGGTTAATGCATTCCAGATTAAAAAGGTGATATAAGAATAGAAAAACACACTTGCTTTGATGAAGTTGTGTTTGTTTTTGGCAATAAAATCTTCAATATAAAGTAGTGGAACAAACGCGATAAAAAGCAGAAAAGGAAACCCATTGGCAGGCCAGGCAAGCGAAAGGATTATTCCGCTCAGCATCGCCATCAATAATAGGTATCGTTTTTTCATCCTTTGTTAAAATACGGCAACAAATGTAGTAATTTTTTTA
>CAYYQJ010000308.1:3254-4752 GCA_964473775.1 uncultured Bacteroidales bacterium
TCCTCCATATAATCCAAATCCTTTCCATAGGTTTCGTCTATAAAAAACACAGAAACTATGGCTAAGGCCGAGAATAAGATTCCAATCAATACTCCCGACCACCACAAGCCAAATCCGGGTACCATCGCGCCAAGCATATAAGTGATAAGTATGGTGGCTCCTCTCACAAAGTTGGGTGCAGAGGTAGTTACTGTAGCTCTTAGGTTTGTGCCGAATTGTTCGGAAGCTGCAGTAACAAATATGGTCCATAAGCCGCCCATTGGGATGCCTAATAAGAGTAGCACCGTATAAAATGCTGCAGGACTTGCTCCTTTGAGCGAAAAGTAAACAATAGACAGGCCTGCAATGCCCAATATGCCCAGCATGATGGGCTTTTTGCGGGATTTTAATTTCATCGATAGCAAACCAAACAGAAAACTTCCGATGGCGGCTCCAATATAATGCAGCATCACCGAGGTAGAACCTTTTACAGGGCCACTTAAATGCAGGGCATCCTGAGCTATGGAAGGAGCATTGATACACAAAACACTTACGGTGTACCAGGTGGGGATGGCCAGAAAGATGATGAAGATAAACTTCTTAAATCGCCTGAAATTGGTGAATAAACTGAGAAAATTGCCCCTGCTGACTTTTATCTGCTTTGTTTTTTCGTACATACCCGATTCGTAAACCGCTATTCGGAGAAACAACAAGGTCAATCCGAGTCCGCCACCTGTCCAGAAAGCTACCCGCCAATTGAACTTTTCGGCTATCAGAAAGGCCAGAGTGGAACCCACTATGCCTATACCCGAAACCAAACTAGCACCCAGGCCGCGCGCTTCTTTGGTCATCACTTCGGATACCATGGTGATTCCAACACCCAATTCGCCTGAAAGACCGAAACCTGCAATAAACCTAAGCAGAGCATATTGAGTTACGTTTTGCGCAAAGCCATTGGCAATGTTGGCCACTGAGTATAGAAATATTGTAAGAAACAAAATAGACATGCGCCCCTTTTTGTCGCTTAAAATACCCCACACTATGCCTCCTATCAGCATGCCCGCCATTTGCATACTCAGCAGGAAATTGCCTTTAGAAAACAACAGGGCCGGATCGGTAATGCCCAAATCTATCAGGCTGGGATTTTTAACTATTCCGAACAATATCAAATCATAAATATCAACAAAATAACCTAATGCTGCTGCAATTACTATGATATTGAAAACTCTTTTGGATGGTGAGTGTTGGGTCATAAACCTAAGTGTTTTTGTGTTGTAGTTCTAATAATTTATAATAATAGTTGGCTCATAAAAAAGAACTTCAAAGTTACTTATTTTTGTTTTGATGACCATCAATATTGATATATATTTGCTTCCACAAGGCTCTTATCCGGTTTTGTTTTAAGTAGCTAAGTTCTAAGATTAACAGCAAAATGCTTATCTTTGTTCCATGAAAATGACTGAGGAAATTAAAATCAAAATCAGAGAGTTACCAGGAATTATTCAGGAACAATTGTTGG
>CAYYQJ010000309.1:0-4742 GCA_964473775.1 uncultured Bacteroidales bacterium
AGATAGCTTCAGGTGACTGGAGTTCAGACGTGTGCTCTTCCGATCTGGTGAAGTTACCGAATTGGTGATGTTTACATTACCTGCATTCCATGTAGTTGGTGCACAAGCAGCAACAGGAGTTGTTGGTAAAGAACCAATCATTGCTCTGATATTCCAATTGAAAGTTAAAGTTGATGATAAATCACTTAAATGTGCCCATGAGCCCATGTTGATCCAGTTTCCGTTTGTGTTTATCGGACCTGCATCGCAACCTGCAGGATATCCTGTGGTAACGGTTACAGAATAACCAATATAAAGGTTGCCTGTTGCAGGAACTGCAAAAGGAGTTGTTACTAACACATTATTCCATCCTTCTACAGGAACAAAATTTTGTGTGTAAACACATGCTGATGCTAATGTGTCAGTAAAAAACTGTAAAGTTGCAGCTGTAACATTAGCAGCTCCAACGATAAACAATTTTTCAGAAAGAATGTATTTGCCTGCTGTGGCTAATGGGCCTAAGGTTGCTGCAGGAAAAAAAGCATAAACACCAAATGAAGTGGCTCCACCTGTTCCAATACCATCGGCATTGGCGCCATCATAATTTAATGAGTCGGTTACTGCTTTTGAGTGTGATGCAGGTAAACTGTTGATTTGTTTGGTTACTTTTATCGCTTTGAATGTGTTATCCACTCTTTGCGATTGACCGAAAACCATTACGCTAAATAATAATAAAGCGATGATTGAGTAAAATTTTTTCATAATTATTTTTTAGTTAAATTAATATTGCGGCAAAAATAGCTAAAAACCTTTAAGCATCATAAATATTTTAAAAAAGATTTTAAGAGGGAGTTGTTAATTAAAACCAAAATTCCAAAATTCAAATACCAAGTTCCAAATACCAAAAACCAAATACCCAAGCTCAGATCGCTAATAGCCAATCGCCAATCACAAATCAAAAAATAAAAAAAGCCCCCGTCGCTGATGCCGGGAGCTTTTTTTAAACTCAAAACAAAAACCAGTGATTTATCCTCGCGGACGGAAAGGCTTAGGATCCCCAGCCGTTCCGAAATCGTTAGTATAAATAGGGATGATTCTAATTAAATATTTCACGCCCGGTTTCAGACCGTGAATATCCATGGTAGTAGTTCCGCTGGCTCCAATAAATTTATATTCACCAACGGTTTCTCCATCAACAGTGGCGCCTTGAGCTACATAAGCGTAAGCGTCTTTGTCTTTTGGAAAGGTAGCAATTGCATCGCCTTCATGTTCACCATCTTTAATTTTTAAAGTTTTAGGATCTTTTGCTGCTGGTGCAGCATACAAAACCAATCCTAAATTCAAACCAATGTTGACATTATTCAGGTCGTTACAAACTTCTTCAATATATTCAGCGTTATCATAATAGTAGGTCTCAGCAGTTTCCCTATCCTGATTCATCTGGATGGTAGCGCCGTGATCGCCAAGCAAGTGCTCGTCGTAGTTAGTTTCCATCGACAGAGCTAAAGTCACTAAATCGGTTTTATCCCACTTAATGTCAGGTAACTCAGTCGAGTAATCGGGTAACTTATTACCCATATTCCGGAGTTTTATAATCATGTCCGGAGTTTTTACATCTTTCAGAGATTTTTTAAATTTGAATTTTCTTGCCATAAAATTAAATTTTAATGAGTAATCAATTTTAGTACTTCATAAAAATATAGCTGTTTTTTGTTTTGAGTTCTTTTTTATTATTTGTTTTTGGTGTTTTGATGTTTAATTGATTGATTTGTGATTTATTTATAAGCTTTTACTTAATTAAATATTGATTGCAAACATGTGTTCCCCAACGCTGAATTGCATTTCCCCGACCCGGAAAATGATATCTACCTCCCGGGAAATGATTTCCCCAATCCGGAAAATGATTTCCCTGACCCGGAAAGTAATTTTCCCGACCCGAGAAATGATTTCCCTGACCCGGAAAATGATTTCCCCGATACGGAAAAAACATTCCTCCGTTGTTGGTGCGCAATGGCCCCTTCTTAAAATATAATTGGTGTTGTTGGATGATACCTTAACGAACCCGGATTCTGTTTTGAGAATGGCTATGGCGTTTTTCCATGTTTGACAAAGAACATTTGGTAATCATCTTAGCCTATCCACTAATGTGTATATATCTTCGACAATCACGAAGCAAATTTAATCAAAAATTTTTTAAAAGCAAGTGTTTCTGATAACTTTTTTTATTTTAAAAAATCACAAAATTACCGACTGGTTTTAAGTTGTTTGTAATGAATAGATTAAAGTACGTATGATTTTGAAGTAGGGTATAAGATTTTTTTATAAAAATAGAGAGCAGAACAATAAAATTAAAATCGTAATTCGTAATTCGAATTTCGTAATTGAACTATGATGCCTTTATTCTTCGAATCAGCAAACCACCCTCAACGATTGCGGAACCACCTGAACCGAAATCTTTTTACCCAATCGGATATCATCGCCATCAATATGGGCAGCATTGTTGCGCAATTGCACCACCCTGATATCCTTTGCCCTGATTACCCTCACAAAAGGAGTTTTATCAATCAAACCCATAAAAATAAAAGGTATCACAAAAGCAGCGTAATAGATTCGGGGTTTGCGCACTATGCACAAATCGATAAAACCATCGTCGATAATGGCGCGCGGCGAAATACGTGCATTAAATCCAAACTGATCTGAATTGGCGAAACTCACCATAAAAGCATTTCGCTTCAATGTTTTGCCATCGGCCGAAATCTTAAACCTACGGGGATTAAATTTTATATATTCCGTAAAACAGATGCGTGCATAAGCCCAAAAGCCTCTGTTTATCGATTTTGCAAAAAGCTCTGCAACATGCGCATCATAGCCCAATCCGGCAATACTTACGAAAGTATGACCATTGATAAGGCCTGTATCAATGGTTTTTATATGAAAACGGTTGATAATATTCAAAGCCTTTTTGGTTCGGATAGAAATCTTTAGAAAACGTGCCAACCCATTGCCCGACCCGGCAGGAATGATGCCCATAGCTGTGTTGCTGTGCAGCAGACCTTGTGCCACTTCGTTGATGGTTCCATCGCCTCCCACGGCAACTGCAGCCGCATAATTCATACGTACCGCATCCTGAGCCAGAATCGTAGCATGTGCTTTTGCCTGAGTATAACAGATTTCTGATTCAAACATTGTTTCATCCACATGTGACAAAATCAGCGTCTCAATTTTTTTTTGTCTGCCTATCCCTGATTTGGGATTGATAATAAAACGGATTTTTTTCTTTAGTTCAGTCATTTACCTCCACGAGTTTGTTTTTAATCATGCGCCCGTTAAATGTTTGAATGTAGGCTTTTAGAAACAATTCCAGGTTTTTTGCCTGAGTAGGATTGGTAGTAAGTAAATTATGTTGTAGGTGCATATCTTTGTTCAGTTCGAAAAGCGCAATGGCTTTATCATTAGTAAATTGCAGCACATAGCCGTCTTTCACCAACTGGTACATATTGTTTACATAGTTCACCGCAAAGTGCGACGAAACGCTGTCAAACACACTGCGTCCGAATGCAGCGTAAGGCTCAGGATAATTGATAAAATCAAGAATAGATGGCATGATATCAATCTGTTCAGTAACCGTTTCGCTCTTGCATTTTAAATTGCTGTTGTGCATATAATAAATCACAGGCACGGCATAAGCGCCCAAACTGTTTTTGTAATAATCTGATTCAGCGATCGAACCATGGTCGGCAGTAATCACAAACAAAGTACTGTCGAAACTATCCATTTTGCTGAAAGCATTAAAAAACTGACGAAGCGAATAATCCATATAACCCATGCTTTCATGAATTTCAAGAGTGCCTTTGCTGAATTTATTTTGATATTTTGATGGAACGGTATAAGGATGATGCGATGATAATGTGAATATTACAGAAACAAAAGGCTTCTTCCCCGAATTCATGGTGCGGGCAGCATATTGAAGAAAAGGTTCATCAAAAATACCCCATTCGCCGTCGTAATCTTTGTCGTTGTTGTACTCGTTTTTGCCGTAATAATTATCAAAACCGGCCACTTTGGCATAGGCATCAAAGTTCATGGTTCCGTTTTTTCCGCCATGATAAAATCCGGTGCTGTAGCCTTGTTTTTTCAATAATAAAGGTAGAGAATTGATTTTGTTGCCCGAAAAAACCGAAGTGAGATAGGCATCATTCATCAGCGAAGGAAGTCCCGAACTCACTGCCGGAATGCCTTCAATAGAGCGTTTGCTGTTGGCAAATGAGTTTTTAAAATACAGGCTATAGTCTAATAATGAATCAATAAAAGGAGTGTAGCCTTTATAAGCGGGATAAGTTTTTTCTTTGTTGAGCTTGCCAATATATTCTTCTGATAAGCTTTCAACAATGATGACTACTACATTCAACTTGCGGAAATTGCCTTTTTCTGGATTATTGCGAATCACAGGACTGTATATTTTTTCGGCTTCCTTATCAGTAAAATAATTTTTCTCGGTGATGGCCGACATCTGATAGGTGCTGATGATAGAAAAAGGAGTGTTTACTAATAATGGAATGTTCTCAGGAGTAGTGTATTCGCCGGCACTTACCAAACTGATGGGGCGCAATTGCATTCCACCACGCGATACAACCACCGAAAAACCAATGGCAAGAAAAAACCAAAGGGTGTTTTTAAGATATTCTTTGGTAGATTTTATTTTAACAAAGATCGGAAGAGCGTCGTGTAGGGAAAGAGTGTACAGATCCGTATTAGTTATAGCG
>CAYYQJ010000310.1:0-4739 GCA_964473775.1 uncultured Bacteroidales bacterium
TGCACGTGCCTGAAGACAATTAAATCGTAATACATAAACCTGCTTATCCTTAATTATAGGCTCCTTAGGTTTTATGAAATCAAGAATTTGAATGCGATAATTCAGGGATTTCATTGCAGGCATTGGCTGCCCCATTTTGTTCGGCTTCTTTAATAGAATATCCATAACCAATTGCTATTTGTTTATTATCATAATGAACTGCAACCACATATTGTTTTTGATATCCCTGCCCCGTTTTTTCTATCACCTTAAAGTCAACGGTTTTTTTCTCTTTCTGGGCAAATTCTATCAATGTGCTTTTATAATTTGAATCTTTCTTTTCGAGAGCTTCAATATCAAGATAACACGAAATGATGCGGTTTATTATAATTTTTTTTACAAATTTGTAGCCTTTGTCCATATAAATGGCACCGATGATGGCTTCAAAGGCATCACCATTAATGGATTTGAATACGCTACCGCCTTCCTGTTCAGAAAGAATCATTTTATCTAAACCCATCTTTTTGGATAATTGATTCAGGTTTGCGCGGTTCACTATTTTAGAGCGCATTTCGGTAAGAAACCCTTCATCTTTCAAGGGATATCTTTGAAATAAAAAATCGGCAATAACCGAACTCAATACTGCATCACCTAAAAACTCCATACGTTCGTTGGAATTCTTATATCCTTTTACAATTTTTTGCGCAGCAGAGCGATGTAAGAAAGCTAGCTGATATAAATTTACATTCTTAGGGCGAAACCCAAAAACGTTCTTAATAAATCGTATTAATTCTCTATCGCTATGCGTATGAAAGCAGATTAACCGTTGTACTTTTTGAAAATAACCGATGCATTATGCCCCCCAAACCCAAAAGTATTACAAATACCAGCTCTGACAATTCTCTTCTGACTTTTATGAAATGTAAAGTTCAGTTTGTTGTCCAATTCAGGATCATCAGTAAAATGATTGATGGTTGGCGGAATGATATCGTTTTTAACAGCCATAATGGTTGCAATTGATTCAATAGCACCTGCAGCTCCCAGCAAATGACCTGTCATTGATTTGGTTGAACCGATGTTGAGTTTATATGCGTGTTCGCCAAAGGTGGCTTTTATTGCATTGCATTCAGCAATATCACCCAATGGAGTTGATGTACCATGTGTATTCACATAATCAATATCTTCAGGTTGCATTTCAGCATCCTCTAAAGCGCTCTTCATTACGCGTCGGGCACCATCCCCTTCAGGATGAGGTTGTGTGATGTGAAATGCGTCAGCAGATAATCCGCCACCGGCCACTTCACAATAAATTTTTGCTCCTCTTGCTAAAGCGTGATTCAATTCTTCGAAAATTAATGCACCTCCACCTTCACCTAATACAAATCCATCACGGTCTTTATCAAAAGGACGTGAGGCTGTAGCCGGATCATCGTTTCGGGTGGATAAGGCATGCATGGCATTAAAACCACCCATACCTGCTATTCCAACTGCTGCTTCTGAACCACCAGATATAAATAAATTGGCTTTACCTAATCTGATGTAGTTATAAGCATCAATTAAAGCATTTGAAGAAGATGCACACGCAGAAACCGTAGTAAAATTAGGCCCTTTAAAACCAAATTTGATTGAAATATGCCCTCCGGCAATATCAGCAATCATTTTAGGAATAAAGAAAGGATTAAAACGTGGAGTACCATCACCTTTGGCAAAGGCCACCATTTCTTCATAAAAAGTGTCCAACCCTCCAATACCAGAACCCCAAATAACCCCTGCTCTGTCGAGATCTATCTTTGTTAGATCCAAACCCGAATCTATAATAGCTTCATCAGCAGAAATGAGAGCATAATGGGCATATAAGTCCATCTTGCGAGCCTCTTTTCTATCAAAATAGTTATTAGAATCGTAGTTCTTTACTTCGCAGGCGAAGTGGGTTTTTAATTTTGAAGCATCAAAGCGGGTAATGCTGGCAGCACCACTAACCCCATTAAGCAATGAATCCCAATATTCATTGAGATTATTACCTATTGGAGTTATTGCGCCAAGACCAGTAACAACAACTCGTCTTAAATCCATGAAAGCTTAATTTACTTAGTATTGTTTTGAATGTAATTGATTGCATCACCCACAGTGCCAATCTTTTCGGCTTCTTCATCTGGGATAGCAATATTGAATTCTTTTTCGAATTCCATAATTAATTCAACAGTATCAAGAGAATCTGCACCCAAATCGTTTGTAAAACTTGCTTCTGGGGTTACTTCATTTTCGTCTACACCTAGTTTATCAACTATGATGGCTTTTACTCTTGCAGAAATGTCTGACATAATTTAAATTTTATTTGTTTAATAAGGGTGCAAAGAAAAATATTAGTTCGGACATGGCAAAAATAATTTCAATCTAATTATCAACATCAATTCTTAAACACTTGTTATAGTAGAAATTAAATTGATTTTCAATTTCCGTATTTTAACAATATTTAAGATTTCGCTTCTCTATTTTTCTAAAAAATGCGGGTTTAATACGTCTATTTATTCCCGGTATGGCCAAAACCGCCTTTACCTCTTTGAGTATCTTCTAGAGTCTCGACAGGAATAAAATCTGCAGTTTCATGTTTTGCAATTATCATTTGGGCTATGCGTTCTCCATCGGTAACTATAAAGTCATCTGATGACAGATTAACAAGTATTATTCTTATTTCTCCGCGGTAGTCGGCATCAATTGTGCCAGGAGTATTTAATACTGTAATTCCATTTTTAAAAGCCAGACCACTTCGCGGACGTATCTGGGCTTCATAACCCACAGGAATTTCAATAAATAATCCAGTTGAGATTAATGCTCGTTGCAATGGTTTAAGCAATATAGGTGTATCCAGATTGGCACGTAGGTCCATACCGGCAGAAGCTTCAGTTTCGTATTTTGGTAATGGATGTTTAGATTGGTTTACAATTTTTATTTTCATTTTACTTTTTGTTTGTTGATTTTTAGTAAAGATGGACGTTCCAAATAAATGATGGTGAATACATAAATCAGGAATAAGGTTGTATTTATTATCAAATGGTAAGCAAGAGGACCGATTTTAATAAGGATACTTAAAAAATAAAGAGCCAATGCCAATCCAAAATAAACACCTATTTTCTTCATATTGTATTTTACATAATAGTGCTTTTGTCCGATAAAGAAAGACAATATCATCATTGAACCATAACAGGCAAAGGTTGCCCAGGCAGAACCCATATAGCCTATAATAGGTATTAGTAAAAAGTTGAGGGATAAAGTAACCACAGCTCCGAATATAGAAAGGTATGCTCCAAAGCGTGTCTTATCCGTGAGTTTATACCAAATGGAAAGATTGTAGAATATACCCAGAAACATGTTGGCTAAAAGAAGTATGGGGACTATTTTCAAACCTTCCCAGAATTTTTGTCCTACAAAATATTTCACCACATCAATATAAAGCATTACTCCCAGAAAGATTAAGGAGCATACTATCACAAAATACTTCATCACATCGGCATACACTTTGCGGGCGTTGGTTTCTTTTGCATAAGAAAAGAAAAATGGCTCGGCAGCATACTTGAATCCCTGAATTACTATTGTCATTAGTAATGAGATTTTATAACAAGCCCCATATATTCCTACCTGAACCATGGCGATACCGACAGGTGATAAGTATTTAAGCAAAATACGGTCGAATGTTTCGTTGATGTTGCCGGCAAGTCCGAAGATTAGCAAGGGTAAGGCATATTTCATCATGCGCTTCCAGATGATTGTATCAAACTTGAGTTTGCGCAAAGGAATAATAATGAATAGCAAAAAGAGCGTACAACCCGATGATATTAAATTTGCAATGAAAATATAACCAACACCAATGGTAGGTCTGTAGATTAATGAAATCAGCCCCGGTAAAACATTGTGTTTGGAAAAATAGGGTAATACATATAAAAACACAATGTTGAGAGTAAAACAAATGGCTATGCCGAAGAGCTTGATGAAAGCAAACATTCTGGGTCGGTTCAGCACCCTCAGTTTGGCAAAAGGAATGGTGGAAATGGCATCAAAAACAATCATCAGTGCAAACCAAATGATATATTCGCTATTGTCTTTGTACCTGATTAGATTTGCAATCGGGTGAGCAAACGTAACCATAAAAAAGACAAACACCACCGAACTTACAATTAATGATATCAGTGTGGTGCTATAAACCCTGTCTTTGTCTATGGCCTTACTATCGTAATATCTGAAGAATGCCGTTTCCATTCCAAAGGTTAATAGCACAATCAGCAAGGCAACATAGGAATACATTTCAGACACAACGCCGTATTCACCGGGACGAAAGATATAGGTGTGAATTGGAACAAGAAAATAATTTATTAATCTATAAACTATTGTGGTTGTTCCGTAAATGGCAGTTTGTCCGGCTAATTTCCTTAAAGGATTCAATGGATATTTTTTACAAAAATAGACAATAGTAAGCTTCTATACTGTGATGGATCTGAAAAAGTAATAAACAAAAATATTAACGACTAAAATCTGAAAACTATATTTAAAAGACAAGGTGAAATATTCTTATTTATTTATACCATTGTCCGAGTAATACCAATCCAGATATTTATTAATACCTGTTTGAATGTCATTTTCAGGAACAAAATCCAGGATGCGTTTGGCTTTTGAATTATCTGCCCAGGTGTTATATGATTCACCAACAATAGCATCTGCAAATTCCATTTGAATTTTTTTCTCCATATTATTTTCAAAAACTCTTA
>CAYYQJ010000311.1:0-4725 GCA_964473775.1 uncultured Bacteroidales bacterium
TAGAGCGTTCTACCTTTTTGCTAGAGCGTTCTACCTTTTTGCTAGAGCGCTCTACGTTTTTGCTAGAGCGTTCTACCTTTTTGCTAGAGCGCTCTACCTTTTTGCTAGAGCGCTCTACCTTTTTGCTAGAGCGCTCTAGCTTTTTATTTCACTAATTTTATATTACCTTATAGAAATTTCCATTCATCAAAAAGCAATTCCTACAGGGTGTTCTTTTATTGAAATAAAACCAACACAAAATTACTAACAAATCAATGGGTTTTAACAAGATGTCGAAAAAACAAACCATTGACATGGTTTTGGCATAAAATCGGTAGGTTTTGGCCAAAAATAGGTAAGAGAAAAATGAAAAAAAAGCTCGCAAAAGCGCCTTTAAAGGCAAAAAAAGAGGAGGATTTTAGGATTGTGGGTATGAAAAATAATCTCTTACTTTTTTAAGTCCTGCTCTGGATACTTGTATTGGAATGTTTTCGGTTAAGGTTTTTACAGTGCAAATGCTTTTTGCAGTATCGTATCCAATCAAATGATTAAAATTGATAGCATATTTATCATGTACCCTCCTTAAAGGTCGAAAATTAATTTCCTCCTGTTGTTGTTTTAGGTTTTTGCCGGTTTCATAACAAATATTACGGGTATCGTATATCTTGCTATGTTGTCCATCTGCCTCTAAATAAACAATTTCGTTGCGCAAAATAAAGATATATCCGGTAGATATTGCTATCTTGATTTTTTGTGAGTATGATGTTGATAACTCTATTTTGTTTAGTTGCTCAATAATCTTATTTCCACAAGCATTATTATAATGTTCAATTTTTTCTAAATTATTATTGATAAAATCAGCGGCTTCCAGATTAGGATTTCCTGGGTTAGTAAGAAACAATAATAATTGTGGCATCACAAAGTTCCTTAATTCGCACTTTTCATGCATGGCCTGAAAATCATCAATTTTAGTTTGCAGACGGATAATTTCTGCCAAAAGTTCCTGATATGTTTTGTTTGAATTTTCCATTAGAGGTTGATTTGAAAATACAAAAATAAAAAAATTTATTTAAATATTAATCTTTTGATTTTTTTTAATGTGTTCTGAAGAGTAGGTGGTTGACGCTTTTGTTGTACGTGTTTAAGGTATAATAAACACAGTTTCTATTGATTGCTGAAAGGCAATAAAAAAAATTTTATAAATCCTTAGAGGCCATTTTTCATGTCTTGCAGACTTTTGCATTTAAAATAGATTTGGCAAGTGTTACTACAAAAATCAGATTTATGAAATGCATTTAAAGATTTCCCGCAGTTCAGGCATTTTTTATTTTCTTTAATTTCTATTGTTGTGATTCTTGGATGTTGTTTTTTATGGCATTCTTCACTACAAAAAATTTGGGTTGCTACAGTTGGTTTAAATAATGATTTGCATTCTGGACAAAGCCGATCAATGGGTTTTTTTATATTTAGGTACTTACGATAATAATCTTTCAAACAATTTGGATTACAGAATTTTACTTTATTCTTAAGTTTTAATATAGGTTTATTGCAATTTTTACAAATAACTATCTTATTTGAATTTACAAATAATTTTAGTTTCTTACGATAGATAGTGATGCAATCAGTACAACAGAAAGTATGATTATGTATTTTTTGAAGAAAAGATTTACCACAGTTTTTACAAATTCCATCTTCAATAAATGCATACTTAGCTTCAAACATCTCCTGAATACATTCATTTGAGCAAAATCTCATTGGTTCTTCTAAAGTATAGAAGATTTGCTTGCAATTTTCACATGTATTTTCCAGAAAGTTCTGCATAAATTTTAATTGTTTGGCGATACAAATTTAAAAAATTCTGGAAAAAACCTACAAATATTTTTTCATCAACCCGCCAGGATTTGATCATTTGAACTTATAATATGTATAACAAGTACTGGAGCAAAAATTTATTTCATAAAACATACTAACCTCTTTGCCGCAGTTTAAGCATTTTTTTCTAACACCGTTCTGTTTGGTTATATTCTTTTTATGATTCAGATTACGGCAGTTTTCGCTACAAAAAACCTGCATGGGTTTGTCTGGTAGAAATGATAAATTACATTCGGGGCAAACAAGACTTTTCGGAGGACTACTATTTAGCCATTTTTTCTTATAGGCATCTAAACAGTCTTTTTTACAGAATTTTTGATTTCCATGATGTTTAGTAAAAGATTTATTGCAATTTTTGCATACAAAAACCTCATTTCGTATTCTTGGTTTTTTAGGTTGCCTGTTAAATCTAATACCACAGATTCCGCAGCAGAAATATTTGGTTTTTCGGCTTGCAACAAAAGATTTGCCACAATTCCGACAATTTCTTAATTCAGAAAAGGAATGTTCTTGCTTATACTTTTCCTGTTTACATTCAATAGAGCAGAACTTCTTTTTTGGATGAGAAGTATAAAAGATTTTATTACAATATTCACAAACTTTTTCGAGCATGGCTTGCGTAAATTTTAAAATGGCATTTTGGGATACAAATTTAAGAAATTCTTAAATATCCAAGAAACTTTTTAAGGCTTCAATATCCAATTGCAATTTTTGTATTCAGTAAATTAATGAATAATGCCGAAAGAATAGAAGGGCGAATGCCTGAATAAAGAAAGGGCGAATTCAATTCGCCCCTACTATCAACCTGATAAACTTTAGCTCAATTCTTACGGTTTCTTCTTTTCCACCACCATAATCTCTTTCAAGGGATTGTTGATGGCATTGATGGCTTTATAATTCTCGTAACGGTAAATTACGCCTGTATTGTTTTCGAACCCCCAATACTTAGATTTGCTGAAATTAAAGCTATTGCATAGCAAGGTGGGTTTGTATAAATGCAGACATCCCGTAAAATTCTTACCATATTCTTTTAATGCTCCGGCAAAATACATCATAATATCAAAACCCTGAAAAGCATAATAATCGGGGTCGGTTTTATATTTGCTTCGGAAATTTGTTACCAGATTACGGATTTCGGGATTGCTGTAATCAATAAAACTATTGGAATACACATGGGTGTTCAGATTCATCAAATATTCTACTTCCAGATTGTTGTAATCTTCCCAGTTTTTTCGGCCCAAAAGTAAAATTTTATCGGTATAAGCCATTTCGTTGAGGTTGCGCAGAAAGGTGGAAACAAAAGCTTCTCCATCAATCAGGGTGACAACAATATTCAGTTTTGTATCCGAAAGACATTTACTCACACCTGCATAACCTTCGCTGGGGTAATCTATTTCTTTAATCTTGATTTTGCCTTCGTTTTTTGCTTCAAAGGCATCAAAAAGATGCTTTAACGAATCGGCCAAAGCCTGTTCTTTATCATTATGAACAATGATTACATTGGCTTCAGCATAATTACTTTCAATAAAATTAATAATCTGCCGTGCCTCATTTTGTGGCGAAGGAATCAACTTAAATGCATAAGGATTCTCGTCTATGATATCCGATTTATTGGTAAAAGGATTAATAACAGCCACTTTATGGTTTTCGGCCCATTGCGCCACAATACGAAAATTATTACTGAAAAGCGGACCAATAATCAGATTCAAGCCGGCAAACTCTGGTTTTTTCAGCAGGGCATCGGTAGGGGTAGTATCCTCAGTAACATCATAAACATAAACCTTTGCAGAGAAACCCAATCCTTCCAAAGAATCTAAAGCCATGCGTATTCCTTCATAAAACTGCAAAAAAGTAAAGGATTTATAAGTATTGGCAGGAGTTTTTAGGTCGCCGGTATCTATTTCGAAAGAATGACCTAAATATAAAGGTATCATCACCGCTATATTATACGAATCCTGTTTGCCGGTTTTGCCACATTCGAACACAATAACACTATCTTTTTTAGGTTGTAATTCCACCTTTTTAACCGCATCTCCCAAGTTTTTCTGAAAAGGAATTTTAATTTGTTGACCTAAAGATAAAATATCGGAAAGCGATGGATTCAATTTTTTCAATTCAGCCACCGTAGTCTCGTATTTGGCAGCTATATTGAAAAGTGTTTCGCCCTTTTGCACAATATGAATGCTGGTTTCAACAAATGGCTCTGTTGGTTTTTTAACCTGAAGGGGAATGATAATCACCTGCCCGGGTTTGATGGCTTCGGTAAGTCCTGGATTGGCAGCCAACACTTCTGGTACTTTAAGATAATAATTGGTAGCTATTTTGTAAAGGGTTTCGCCTTTTTCAACCGTATGATTGATGCCACTGATGGTATCCGCATATTTGATTTGTGGTACTTTAATAATTACACCAATCTGCACATTGTTTTTTAGTTCGGGATTTACTGCGTAAATCTCGTTTAAACCTACCGAATAGGCTTTGGCAATACCATAAATGCTTTGTCCCTGACGCACCGTATGTATGTAATAAGTTTTTTGCCCGATTAATTCGGTTTTTTTGCTTTTTTCGATTTCCTGTGCAGAGATAAAACTGCTGCTACACAAGAGCAAAACAAAAGATAGAATGATAATTCTGTGAAGTTTCATTTTTATTTGATTTTATTCCCATTCAATAGTTGCAGGAGGTTTTGAACTGATATCATATACCACACGATTCACCCCTTTTACTTTATTGATAATTTCGTTCGACATGCGAGCCAGAAATTCGTAAGGCAGATGAACCCAATCGGCTGTCATTCCATCTGTGGAGGCCACGGCGCGTAATGCAACCACATTTTCATACGAACGTTCATCGCCCATCACACCAACAGATTGC
>CAYYQJ010000312.1:0-4718 GCA_964473775.1 uncultured Bacteroidales bacterium
CCCTACACGACGCTCTTCCGATCTCACCTTGGCAAAAATATCCCGCGAAGGAAAAGTAAAATAATCAGAATCCTGAGGAACGGTTATTTCAATAATCTTATCAGGCGCATGTTCGCAAAGCAGGGCAAAGAGACCGTTGTCGGAGCCAATAAAATAATGTTCGTCGTAATAAATCACCGTATGCGGAGTTTCTATCGACGATTCGGAATTTACACCTATGATATGAATGGTGTCTTTTGGAAAATTCTTATAAGCATTTTTAATGATAAAAGCGGTTTCGGCAAGGCTGAATTTGCTGATGTTATGCGTTATGTCGATAATATTAGCTGAGGGCAATCTACTGATTATAGCACCTTTCACCGCCGAACAATAATGGTCGCTCCATCCCCAATCACTAGTCAGTGTAATAATAGCCATCTTTTGTTTTTGAAAATTAATGTGGTCAAAATTACAAATTAAAATGTTTCTTCAGGAAATTTTAATAATTTTGGAGAAAATTTGGAAACTTAACTTACAAGAATGGGCGAACGAAACATCAATCTCGACTTGCTTAACCCCGTAACTTTTATGGGAGTTAACAATCAGAATATCGATTTTCTGTGTTCACATTTTCCTAAACTAAAAATTATTGCTCGCGATACCACCATTCGTATTATTGGTGAAGAAGCAGAAATTGATATTTTTGAAGGTATCATCAATTTGCTTCACAAGCATTTCAACAATCAGGGTGTGATTACACCCGATATCATTAAAAATTATTTAAACTCAGATACTGCTTTTTTGCAAAGCGAAGCCGATAATGCCAACGATTTGATTCTTCATGGTCAAAACGGCAACATCATCAAGGCCCGCACCCTGAATCAGAAAAAACTGGTAGATAGTTTTAACGATAACGATTTGGTGTTTGCCATAGGCCCTGCCGGAACAGGAAAAACTTACACTGCTGTGGCTTTGGCTGTGAGAGCCCTGAAGAAAAAAGAAGTGAAACGCATCATACTCACACGTCCGGCAGTGGAAGCAGGAGAAAACCTCGGCTTTTTGCCCGGCGACCTCAAAGAAAAACTCGACCCCTATATGCAGCCCCTGTATGATGCGCTTTGGGATATGATTCCTTCGCAAAAGCTATCGCAATATATTGAAGACCGGATTATAGAAATAGCGCCGTTGGCCTTTATGCGCGGCCGCACTTTAGACAATGCGGTGGTAATTCTCGACGAAGCGCAAAACTCAACCGTAAGTCAGATGAAAATGTTTCTGACACGATTAGGTCGTTCGGCAAAGTTTATCATCACCGGCGACATCACACAAATAGATTTACCCAGAAATCAGGCATCGGGACTAATACATGCCACACAAATATTGAAAGACATTAAAGGAATTGATTTTATTTATCTCGACAAAAACGACATTGTACGTCATAAATTGGTATCACTTATTATTAACGCTTATTCAAACGAAAAAAACGAAAAATGAGAAAACTCTTACTTCTTTTCTTTATTCCCCTTTTGTTTACCTCATGTAATAAATATCCTGACGGCCCAGGCCTGAGTTTTCGCAGTGCGGAAAAAAGGCTGACAGGCAAATGGCGTTTGAGTTTGATAAGTTATAATGATACGGATGTTACGGCCACTTCTGATAGTTCGCACTTCGAGTTGTATCCTTTCAATATTTATTCTGATTGGAGTCAGAGTTATTTTATATCCATCACGCATACCGATGCAAGCATCATAGCCTCATCGCCCATGACCTTGAATAAAAAGAAAACGGTATTGAGTTTTTGTTTGTTGCCACAGGCGCCTTACGAAGCCATTGCCAGAGATATTTTTACGGTGGTGCCTCCCCTATCCGGACCCAACGATTGGAAAATATTGCGATTGAAAAACGATGAACTTTGGATAAAAACCAATTTCGATATTAACAATTATGAGCTTCATTTTGATTTGCTCACCGATTTTAATGATTACTAAATAAAATGATGTTTCTGTTATGAATAATGCCATTGTAAAAACCGATTTTAATTTACCCAAGCAACAAAGCAAATACATAGGCAAGGTGCGCGATGTGTATGATATTAACGATGATTTATTGATAGTGGTGGTTACCGACCGCATTTCGGCTTTCGATGTGGTGTTGCCAAAAGGAATTCCATATAAGGGACAGGTGTTGAACCAGATTGCTGCAAAGTTTCTGGACGAAACCGCTGATATTGTTCCCAATTGGAAACTGTCTGTTCCCGACCCTATGGTTACTGCGGGCATCAAATGCGAACCTTTTAAGGTAGAAATGGTAATCCGTGGTTATCTGTCGGGGCATGCCTGGCGCGAATATAAAGCGGGCAAACGCAGCCTGTGTGGCGAAGAAATGCCTGAGGGAATGATAGAAAACGATAAATTCCCTAAACCAATTGTTACCCCAACCACCAAAGCAGTGGTGGGACATGATGAGGATATATCGAAGGAAGAAATTATTGCCGAAAATCTGGTTTCGGAAGAAGATTATCTGCAACTGGAGCAATATACGCAACAATTGTTTGCAAGAGGCACCGAAATAGCTGCCCGCATGGGACTGATTTTGGTGGATACCAAATATGAGTTTGGGAAAAAAGATGGAAAGATTTATCTGATTGACGAAATTCACACGCCTGATTCGTCCAGATATTTTTATCTGGAAGGATATGCCGAACGTCAGCAAAAGGCGCAGGCTCAGAAACAATTGTCGAAAGAATTTGTAAGAGAATGGTTGATGGCCAATGGTTTTCAGGGGCTGGAAGGACAGCAGGTACCTGAAATGACCGACGAAATTATCCACAGCATTTCTGAGCGATATATTGAACTTTATGAAAACATCACGGGCGACAAATTCATTAAATCAGACGTGAACAATGTGTTGCAAAGGGTGGAAAAGAATGTGGTAGAGTTTTTAAAACAATAATAATCATTGGGGGTTATTGATAGTCATTGATTGTTGTAAGCTGAGACAATTTATGAATAATGGCGGTTGATAAAAAAAAATGGCGGCGGAGTGAACCGACGCCATTTGAAAAATTAAAATTATGGTTTGGATTTATTATGTTTGAGGAGGAGGAGGATTTTCTGAAATAGGTTTCATCTCAATATTGAAATGTTGATTTTCGTCTTTTACCACAACCATCAATTTCTGAACTTTATTATATCCTTCTTTTTCGGCAACAAGCATCATATTGCCAATTTGAAAGCAAGCAATATTGAAGCCTCCTAAATTATCACTGTACACAAATTTCTTTTCGAAGCCTACAAAATAGATTTTTACACCAACACCAGGTACTTGAGTATCTGTTAAAGATACCCTGCCCGATGAATAACTGATAGGTTTTTTAAACCTGTGACCCAAATCGTAAATAACACGTGAGGTGAAATAAGTTTCATAGAAATCGTGATCAACATCAAGAAAATTTTCCATAAACTTATCGATTTTTTTACATAAAGCCTGGCCTTTTTTGTTTAAAGCCTTAATATTCTTTTTGGCTTCGTTGCCTGAAAGGGATACTGATTTAGGATTTAAGATAAACTCTTTGAATGTTGTGAAGCAATCCTTAAAATCGACCATTACGGCAGGTAAAAGAGAATAATCTGCTAACACATTAGGAGTAGCAGTAACAAGAGGATTTAAAAGACTATGAACCATTTCAGCTTTAGCTACTTGTTCATCATCAGTGAGAGGAGAAAAATCGGATGTATGAATGTCCATTTTTTCTTTGAGAACAGCATCTTCAACGTCATCAGCATAGCAGTAACCTATACCAGCTACTTTTAATGTGAAACGAATCATTGATGTTCTGTAAATTTCTTTTTGTTTTGAAGGACCGGCATCGATACCTGAAAGAATGATTTCATTTTCGCCGATGGCCACATTAATATCCTTGAATTGGTCTGCATACTTTGAAAAGGCTATATTATCTTCCCATACCTCTTTGAAGATGGTAATGGTATTGAAAACAGTCTTTAACATGCGAGTTACATTGTTTGAATGATTATCCATATAAAAGATTTAAGTGATTTTGAAAAAAAATTTTATTCGGACAAAATTACAATTTTTTTATTACAATGCAAGAATTATTTTTTTTTGATGAAAAAAAAATTGGTTTATCAAAGATAGAAGCAGGAAGATGGAAGACCGAAGTCGGCGTGACGGAAGATGGAAGTTGAAAGTTGGAAGACCGAAGTTGGAAGACCGAAGTGAGAAAAAGGGAGAATTAAGGGGGATGGGAGGTTGCTTATTTAGAATGGGGAAAATGGTGTTGATTATGAGGGATTAATATAATGTGATTGGGTGGATGTGTTTTTAAAAATGAAAATGTTGAGAAAAAAGGCAAATAAATGAGTTTAAATGCAAAATAAATTTATGCATTAGTGGAAAAAATGAACTCAATTGTGAAAAAAATTGGATTAATGGTGGAATAAATTTTGTTTGTAGAGGAATAAACGAACTCACTAGTGAAGTGGATGGCATGAAGAGCGATAAAAACGACTTAACATGCAAAATAAATTAATGCATTAGCGGGCTTATTTAGAATACATGCAGAATAAATTTATGCATTAGTGAAATAAATTACTTTACAAGTGCTATAAACCATTTCACTTGCGGTATAAATTGTTTTACTTGCGGTAAAAACTGTTTTACTTGTGGTATAAATTGTTTTACAAACGGAAAAAACTTTTTTACAAACGGTAAAAACCAAA
>CAYYQJ010000313.1:0-4704 GCA_964473775.1 uncultured Bacteroidales bacterium
GAGATAGCTTCAGGTGACTGGAGTTCAGACGTGTGCTCTTCCGATCTTCGACTCCGCTCAGCACAAGTCGCTCAGCATGAGAGGAGGAATAAAATATACGTTGATTGTGCGGCCTGTTGCTGATTTGAGTTTGGTGAAGATGCATTATGGTGGAGATGTGGAACATATTGCGAAGGATAAGGCAGGGAATATTGTTATAGCCACTGAGGCGGGAGAAATTATTGACCATGCACCGGAGAGTTATTTTGAGGGGGAAACTGGGAAGGTGAACCTGGAATTTCAGCTAAATAATGATAGGGTTATGTTTGCTTTGAATTCAGAACCGAGGGTTAAAACTTTGGTGATAGACCCGTGGACGACGGTGCCGACGAGTTTAACAACATCTAATGGTGCATTGGATGTTGATATTGATAATTTTGGAAATGTTTTCGTTTCTGGAGGCACATCACCTTATAAACTTTCGAAGTATTCAACTACTGGAACGTTATTATGGACTTTTACTAAACCTTATGGATGGGGACTTGATAAATTTTATTCAAAGTTTTGTGTGCTTCCAAATAGTGGTACAACCTTTATAGGAGAAGGATTTAGTAATACGCACCCGAGAATAATGAAAATTAATAGTAATGGGTTGCTTAATTATACATCTATTCCTAATGGAGCTAATAATGAAATATGGAGCATGTTCTATAATAATTGTACCAAACAGCTATTAGCTTTTGGCGGAGGCACAAATTCTAATAATAATATTAAAATTATAGCTGATACTAACTTGACTAATGCTATTTCACAAAATTTTAATGGTTCAGTTGGCTTTGCCAATGATGTAGCTTGTTCTGTCATGGATAATAATGGGGATTTTTATGCTTTATTAACTAACGGCGCGATCAATACTATTGAAGGACACTTACTAAAAAGTTTATATTCAACAAATTATAATCCACCCTGTGCCTTTGATGTACAAACAAATTACCAATTTCATGAGTCGCATAACCTTTACGGAATGTCTAGCAGTGTATCTTCAGTTAGAGCAAATGCTTTATCTTTAAACAGTAGTTATATCTTTAGTTATGATGGTAGAACATTGAAAGCTTGGAATAAAGGAAATGGAATTTTGTTGGATTCAATTATTGTAGATTATAGTTATCTTGGAGGAAAATATTACACTCATGATGGAATAGTTGCCGACGAATGTAATAATGTTTATGTAGGAGGAACTAATAAGGTTCATGTTTTTTCGTTCAACGGAACTAATTTTACGCAAATTAATCCTATTACGACAAATATTAACAATGAAGTTTATGACATTTTTTTAAATCCTGCAAATGGAATATTATATGTTTCGGGGCTGGGATTTGTTACCACAATTGACAATATTGTTTGTTCTGCAAATAATCTATCCGTTTCAATGTCTGTATTGAATGAAGGGAATTGCCATTTTGGAGTAAACACAACTGTTGGGAATGGAACTGCCCCATATACTTATCATTGGAGTAATGGAGCAAGTACGAATCCATTAACAGGTGTTACTCCAGGAGTTTATTATGTTACTATAACGGATAATTCATGTATTCCTAAATATGGTTTTGATTCAATAGTAATTAATCCGTTTAATAATTTTTCCGTGAGTAATGATACGAGTATCTGTCATGGTTCTTCGATTTTATTATCTGCACAGGGTGCAAATTCTTATAGCTGGTCGCCTGCAAGTAGTTTGTCGTCCTCAACAGGTTCAACGGTAACTGCAACTCCTACTGCTAATACAACCTATACAGTTGTTGGGACTTTTGCCAGCGGGTGTACTGCAATGCTAACTGTTACTATTAACCTACTCACGGGACCTACAATAAATATAACTAATGATACAGCGATATGCCTGGGTGAAAGTATTATGCTGAATGCAAGTGGCGGAACAGGGTATCTTTGGTCGCCTTCGGGGAGTTTAAGTAGTGCAACAATTTCAAACCCTATTGCAAGTCCAAGCATAACTACGATTTATTCAGTAATAGTTTATTCTCCGGTTTGTAATTTAACAGGCACAGTTAAAGTTAAGGTAATATCAATTATTCCCACAGTTAGTTCACCCACTCAAATTTGTAAAGGTGAAACGGTGCAATTATCGGCGTCAGGAGGTACAAGTTATTTTTGGAGTCCAGCGTATGGTTTGAGTAATCCCAATATTAGTTCACCTATGGCTTTTCCTGATTCTACCACTCATTATTTAGTGAAGATTTCGGAGGAAGGGTGTTTTAAGGTGGATTCAGTTACAATAACAGTAATAGATTGCTACTTAAATATTCCCAATGTGTTTACTCCTAATGATGATGGGGTAAACGATTTGTTTGATGTTGTTTATAAGGGCAATGAATCGTTTTATTTAATAATCTGTAACCGTTGGGGGAAGAAGGTTTTTGAAAGTGATGACAGAAATAATCAGTGGAATGGAAAAATCAAAAATACGGATGCTGCTGACGGGGTGTATTATTATGTGTTGGTGATAGGCAAGAAGGAGTATGATGGGACGGTGACATTGATGAGGTGATTTGGGATGAGGGGATTGAGGTGA
Source organism: uncultured Bacteroidales bacterium (assembly GCA_964473775.1). Classification (GTDB taxonomy): domain Bacteria; phylum Bacteroidota; class Bacteroidia; order Bacteroidales; family CAIWKO01; genus CAIWKO01. Next base: position 2,567 of record CAYYQJ010000313.1, read on the forward strand.
TTGGGATGATTGGGTGATTGGATTGATTGGGGAGTTAGTTTTTTGACGGAGACGCACGGCAGTGCGTCTCTACGGATATGTGACATACGGATTGCTTTGATGGGGTTTATCCGAGGTTGGATAGTTTACGACGTTTGACCGCAATACAGTTAGAAATTGGTAGGCTGTTGGCCAGAGCGTTAGGGATTGCAATGAAAAGCCCGCAGCGCAGCGAGGACTTGTAATGGAAAGCCCGCCCTGAAAGGGAACGCCCAAATGAGGAAAATGGGTGATGGAGGTTCATGCCGTTATAGTGTGGATAGGTATTATTGGATTTGTGAGGTATTGTTTGCAGTGATATTGGAAATTTTAGTAACTTTACACAAAAAATTTACAATGAAATTTAAGGTAGGCGATAAGGTTAAGTTTTTGAACGAAAAGGGTGGGGGCATAGTAAGCAAAATTCTAAGTAGTAGTATGGTAAATGTTGCCATAGACGATGGTTTCGATTTGCCTGTTATGGCCAGCGATTTGATTCTGATAGACCCAAGCAGTGCCAGCGAGCGTTTTTTTGAGGAGCATTATACGGTTGGAGCCGTGAGTTCGTCGGGCGGAAATAAAGCTTCGATTGTTGCAGAAAAAATTGTGGCAAAAAAGCCATACAAGATTCCCGAGGCGATTTATCTGGCTGTGGTGCCTGACGACCAAAAGATTTTGATTATTGGAAATGTGGAGATTTATCTGGTGAACAACAGTGGTTATGATGTGATTTATACTTTGTTTTTGAAGGATAGCGGCAAATATATTGGTATTGATTTCGGGAATATTGAAGCATACTCGAGCACCAGCCTTCAGGTGGCCGACAGGGACGAACTTGAATATTTTGCGCATGGTTATTTGCAGTTGTTGTTTTTTAAAGAGGCGGTTGCAGAGATGATTCCACCGGTGCAAAAGGAAATTCGTATCAAGATGACAAAGCTATTGAAGGAGGATAATTATACGGAAAATGCTGTTTTCAGAAGCAAGGCATACCTGCAGAAGATTGCAGATTTACCTGAAATTGCTGAAAGGAATGAAGAGGCGATGCAGGAAGCGCGAAAGATTCCGGAGGCGCAACTGGTGAGGGAGTCGGTTATCAAAAAGCATAGGATTGATGAGGAGTTTGCCGAGGTGGATTTGCATATTGAAGCTCTTTGCGAAAAGCCTAATGTGCTTTCGAGTTATGAAAAGCTGCAAATTCAACTTGATTATTTTAATAGATGTATTGAAAGCGCTATTGTGGAGAATATTCGTAAGGTGGTGTTTATTCATGGTGTGGGAGCCGGTATTCTGAAACTGGAGCTGACAAAAATTCTGGAGCATTATGAGTTTATTGAGCATTTTGATGCGTCGATTGCACGCTATGGGATTGGGGCAACGGAGGTGTTGATTCATAAGAGGAAGGAAACGAGTGATTAAACTTTTTCACCACGGAGACACTGAGAGCATAGAGAGACACGGAGAGAAGGAATAGTTTTAGATTTACATGATGGTTATAAAAAAAGCCCCGAAATAGATTCGGGGCTTTTTTTATATTTTTATACGTTTTTCGAGGTCATCGACATAGCCTTTAAACTGACGGTCGGTTTCGATGAGGTTGTTGACTGTGCGGCAGGCATGCAATACGGTGGCATGGTCTTTATTTCCGCAATGCAAACCTATACATGCAAGAGATGCTTTGGTTAGTTTCTTGGCAAAGAACATGGAAAGCTGACGGGCCTGAACGATTTCGCGTTTGCGGGTTTTGGAGTTGAGTAGATCAATATTGATTTCGAAATAATCGCATACGGTTTTCTGAATGTAATCGATGGTGATTTCGCGGGAGTTGTTTTTAATAAATTTGTCGATTATCTGACGTGCCAAATCGATGGTAATTGCTTTTTTATTTAATGATGATTGTGCGAGGAGTGAAATTAAGGCACCTTCGAGTTCGCGAACGTTGGTTGTGATGCTGTAAGCAAGATATTCAATCACTTCTCTTGGCATTTCAACGCCATCAGTATAAAGTTTATTTTCTAAAATTGCAATTCTTGTTTCAAGATCAGGTACTTGTAAATCAGCGGCAAGTCCCCATTTGAAGCGTGAAAGCATTCTGTCTTCCATGCCTTGCAATTCGATAG
>CAYYQJ010000314.1:0-4696 GCA_964473775.1 uncultured Bacteroidales bacterium
CAAAACCCTTTGCAGGTTTTATCACATCCATCACTGGTTGGTTCCTGGGCAGCGTACCCTTGAATTCTGTTTCTGCAATTACTTTCACTCAGGAAACCATCCTTTGGCACATGCAAATCGTTTCTTTACTCATTGGCTGTGTAGCTGGTATTCTCACAATCATTTCTTTATTACGTCGTAAACTCAAAAAATCAAAAAATAATGAAAACTAAAATATGGGTAACTCTGCTTATCATTTTTCTCGTTTTTTCTACCGGATGTTCCTGGTACTATCTTTTCATGGAACGCAAAAAAGCTACCCGTCTGGAAAACGATATTCGAAATGGATATCAGACCGGATTTAAAATTACCGAGTATTACAAAGCCAAAAACGGTCAATTAGTGGCCAGAAACTCTGTACTGGAGCTAACAAAGAAAGAACTGACTAATGGCATCGCTCAGGATGTTTTAGATAAATTAAATAACCTGGGCATAAACCCAAAAACAGTAAATAATTATTCTGAAACTATATTCGAACATGAAACTCATATTACTACTCATGTTCATGATTCTATCTTATTCGACACCGTACATGCAGAATGTTTTAATTATAGCGACAAATACAATAAAATAAACGGCTGCAAAGTAGGGGAGACCCAATCCATCAATATTTATTCCACCGACTCACTGCTTCAGGTAGTATATCAAACACGCTATAATCCTAAATCCGGAAAAACAAAACCTCGCTGGTTCTTCTGGCTTCCGAAAAAACTTGACCAGGTAATCAGCTCCGACAATCCTTCCACAAAAGTTGTTTACTCCAAAACCATATCCATCGTAAAATAATTTTTTGTAACTTTGTAAAAAAATTACGGAGGCAATGAAAACAAAACAGAAAACAACAAAAAGCAGAATTAAGCTTGTAAAAACCAAAATAGCAAAACCAGTTTCTACTAAAAGAAAAAAAAGAGGTATGCTGGGATTTTTAAAAGGGAAATGCATCCAGCTTGATCCTGGTGATATCTTCAACCTAAAATCATAATTTATGCGAGGCTACTTATTAGATACTCATGTTCTTATCTGGTTTGTTCAGGATAATAGTAAACTGGATAAAAATGTAAAAGAAGATATTGAGTATTATAAAGGTAAATTTTCTATCAGCATTCTTAGCATAATGGAAATAATCAATTTAATACAACTCAATAAAATTTCTCTTGGTATCAGTATTAAAGAGCTTTTCACCAAGCTTAAAGAATATGAAATTCATGTTATAACTAAGTTTGAAAATGAATTACTTATTCTTGAAAAACTTGCAATGATTTCTTTTCATAATAAATTACACTCAGATGTAGTGGACCGAACACTAATTGCTACTGCTATTTCAAATAAAATGACTTTAATAAGTGCAGATTCTAAATTCCCTGCATACTGTAAATACGGTTTAGAGCTTTTGGAAATAAGCGCATAATTGTATTTCCCGTTAAAAAATCCATCCTGATCCCGGATATCAGCAGCTGCAGCAACTCAATTTCCCGTTAAAATTTCAACCGGCCACAACTTCCGGAAGATTGTTTTAACGGGTTTCTTATTTTATTATAGCCCCTGCTAAGGGGTTGGGGTTTCATACCAGCTTATAAATAAGCTGTATTCTTATTTAGCTCAAACGGGGTCTTTTATCATAGAAACAATTAGGCCGATTATCAAAATGCTCTTTACCCCAGGTGTCTAGCTTTGCTTTTAAATAATTGGTTTGTTCTTTGCACACCATAAAAGCTTCTATATCATAAGTCTTATGATTATCTTTCAAGAGCTTTACCGTTTCATTAATCCAGTCATGTAAGTACTCAATGATTGAGTAAAAGTACTTAAAAGTAAACTGGTTTCCGTTTTGCCAGTGGGAGCGTTGCAAAAGGAGGTTAAAATCTTTTTCTATTAATGGTATATAATGGCAGTTCCAGTTCCTGATGAATATCCAATGGTGTGTAAGATATAATACTCGCTGAGCTGTCCAGGTCTCGATATAAAGCTTATTCAGTAATTGTGCACTGGTATTAAGCATACGATTTGTTTCAGCCATAAAGCTATCTGCATTCTTAATGTTTGTAAAATAACAAGTTAAGCCGTTACCAAGCGAAATGCTGTGGAGCTTTTCCCTCGTTAATAAACTGGTTTTGTTGCCTTTCTCGATTTTATTGATTTTTATCCGCTTCATTTTGCTCGTTGTTTGATTTTTTAATTGATTGATTTATACCTATATAACGGTGTTTTAAATGTCCCATAATTAACATTATGTATAATACGAATTCTAAAAAGAAAGAAGAGTTTGCACTCTCCTTTCTGCTCTCCATTAGTTTTATTTCTTTAGGTTCTTTATTTTTCCTCAATAGCTTTATTTAATTTCATGTATATAGTCTACTTTTCCACCTTCGTCTATATTAATTGAAACTTTAAAGTTGTTATAAAACAACAATTCTGTCGCACCACTGCTTGTTGTTGTTTTACTAATATTATCAGGATTCCCTAAAATCCGCAATACATCTTGTTTAAGCATTCCTACTTTTATATCATTTATATTATTACCACTATTGTTAGGTTTTATGTTCTTAATCTTTTCTTCTACTTCTTTTACTTTTACCATATCGCTTTTTAATGCGTAGAGTTGTTTAAGAATAAATAAAGTACTGTAATCTTTTGGATTAAGCTTTTCAGCAGCTTCAAGTGTCGGTAAAGCCTTTAATAATAAGGAATCATACTTTGCTTTTAACTGGTCATATTTTGCAGTTTCCGAAATTGGAACGGCATCAAGTTCTTTTTTGACAGCTAATGATGTATTGATGTATAATGCGCCCAAATTGTAATAAGCATCAAAATAATCAGCTTTAATTTTAATAGCTTTTAAATAAGACTTTTCGGCTTGTTCGAAATTACCGAATTCGTCCATATTGACACCAATGTTGTAATACAATATCGGATTATTAGGATCTTTGGCAACAGCTATATCAAGCAAATCCTGAGCATCTTTATTTTTGCCTTTAGCTAATAATATATTGATATCATCGATGATTAAAGATAAATCTGAAGGAAATATTTTACGACCTTTGGCAATTGCTGCTACTGCCTTGTTTGTGTCGCCTTCTGATTTATAAATTGCTGCGAGTTGATGAAATACTTCGGCTTGTTTGTAGCCCATTTTTACCAAGTCTTCTAAATTGGTTTTTGCTTTTTTGTTGTCTTTAAGCTGCATAGCACATAAAGCGGCTCCAAAGGTTGCTAAAGAATCTTTTTGCCCACCGATGGTATAAACTTTTTTAGCCATTTCGAATTTGTCTAAAGCTCCTGCAATGTCTTTTTTCTGGAATGCTTCGACTCCTTTATTATAGAATTGGCCTCCACAATATATAATACCCTGCATTGGTGAGGATGGATTTAGCTGGTCGTGCATGATAGTTGGATCGAGTGCCAATGCTTTTTGATATGAATCGTAAGCTACTTGTATGGCATTCGTATCTAAAACTTTGTATTTAGATTTTTCGTCGGACATTGCAATTCCAAGATAAACATTTCCACGGAAAAACCATGTTTTGGCTTGCCCTTTGGTTTGTTCGTTTTGAATGGCCAAATCGATGTATTTTTTCGCTTTATCGAGATATCCACTCTTTAATGCATTGTAAGTTCCAGCCACATTTGTACTCTGTGAAAACGTTAAGGTAGCGAGTAATACAAATATAAGGCTTAATGTTCCCTTTTTCATTTCTTTATTTTTTAAGTTATATTAATAGGTTGCAAAAATAATTTATTTTTTAATAATCAACTACTTTGCCAAAAATTAAATTTCGTCTTCAGAAATTGATTCTTCAGGTTCTTCAGGTTCTTCGGAATAGTTTTCTTCAGGATTGTTATTAATCAATTCATCGGCAATATCATCATTTGCAATTGAAAATGAAGTTAATTCGGAATTTGAGTTTTCATCCAACTGTTCTTCGGATTCTTCGATTAATTCTTCATCTTCAATTTCGACTTTCGTTACGGCAGCAATAGTATCATCGCGTAAATCAATTAGGCGTACTCCCTGAGTTGCACGTCCCATAACACGGAGGTTTGCTACTGCCATACGAATGATGATTCCGGATTTATTAATAATCATAAGATCATTAGTATCCAAAACATTGAGGATAGATATCAGATTTCCGGTTTTTGGGGTGATGTTGATGGTTTTCACTCCTTTCCCTCCCCTATTTGTGACTCTATAATCTTCGAGTTTTGAACGTTTTCCGTATCCATTTTCTGAAACTACCAGAATGTCGTAGATGTCGCTTTCGAGGCAAATCATACCTACTACTTCGTCGTTTGCATTGGCAAGAGTAACACCTCGAACACCGGAGGCATTTCGGCCCATAGGACGTACTTTTTCTTCGTTGAAACGGATGGCACGACCTGATTTCAAAGCCATAAGTACTTCGTTTTTACCATTGGTAAGGCGTGCCTGTAAGAGTTCATCTCCATCACGAACTGTGATTGCATTGATACCATTTTGGCGTGGACGTGAATAGGCTTCGAGGTTGGTTTTTTTGATTACACCTTTTTTAGTGCAAAGAATAATGATGTTGCTTTCAACGTACTCTTTATCGGTGATGTCTTTTACATTGATGAATGCTTTCACTCTATCATCAGGCGGAATGTTAATGAGATTTTGCATGGCCCGTCCTTTAGAAGTTTT
>CAYYQJ010000315.1:0-4693 GCA_964473775.1 uncultured Bacteroidales bacterium
ATCAGTTGAATTGCGGAGCCTGTGGTTATGATACCTGCATTGACCATGCCATTGCCATCATCGAAGGATTGGCCGAAACGGAAATGTGTCTGCCGTTTACTATTGAAAAACTTCACAAATCGGTTAAGGATCTGAATGTTTCTAACGAAAAACTGGCTTCGGCACAGCAAACGTTGAAACAAACAGAGAAACTTGCCACCATGGGACAGCTCTCTGCCGGGATTGCTCACGAGTTGAACAACCCTTTGGGAGTTATCACTATGTACAGTAATATTCTTCTGGATGAGGCCAGCGAGAACAATCCCATCAGAAGTGATCTGAAACTGATTGCCGAACAAGCCGATCGTTGCAAGAAGATTGTTGGAGGTCTATTGAATTTTGCCCGTAAGAATCAGGTTCATTACACCGAAACGGATATGGATGAATTTGTACAACACAGCATAGAATCTATCATTGCTCCCGAAAATGTGGATATCAGGTTCGAGTCATCTCTGACAGATAAAATGGTAGAAATTGATACCGATCAATGGATGCAGGTGTTGACCAATATTGAAAAGAATGCGGTGGAAGCCATGCCGGAATCAGGCGGATTATTAAAGATAAGTCTGAAAGGCGATGAAAACGATATTGAATTCCTGATCAAAGATAATGGTACAGGAATTTCGGAAGAGAACATGGATAAGATATTTACTCCCTTCTTTACTACCAAACCCATAGGAAAAGGAACCGGCTTAGGTCTTCCTCTGATATACGGGATTGTTAAAATGCACCGCGGGCAGATCAACATCGAATCGAATGCCGATGCTTCCAAAGGGCCCACCGGAACAACGTTTAAAATTAAAATACCAAGAAAAAGTATAAAATAAGATTATGGAAACGCTTAAGAATAAAACAGTATTGATTGCCGACGACGATATGGACACACTGGAACAACTCTCTTTCCAGATGAAAAATATGGGGATGAATGTGTTGGCTGCCGAATCGCAGAAAGAGGCTGAAGAGATCATTGAGAAAACCAAACCTGACCTGGCCATATTCGACCTGATGATGGATAACCGCGACAGTGGTTTCATTCTGAGTTATAAACTGAAAAAGAAATATCCCGATGTGCCTGTTATTATAGCTACCGCAGTTACCGCCGACACAGGAATGATGTTCGGACTGGAATCAGTGGAAGAAAAAAGCTGGATCAAGGCCGACCTTTATCTGGAAAAAGGACTCAGACCGGAACAATTGCAGATGGAGATCAAGAAATTATTAAAATTATAAAGACCAAGAACATGGCTATCCTGAAAGTTCTAATTGTTGATGATGAGCCGGGGATCAGATCCGGGATTAGCAGAATTCTGACTAATTTTTCGGTCGACTTCCCTTTTCTGGAAGAAGAGTTTACCTTCGACCTGCAGGAAGCCGGTTCGGGAGAAGAAGCCATCAAGATTATCGATACCAATGCCGTTGACATAGTATTGCTCGATAATAAACTACCCGGCATGGATGGTATAGAAGTGCTGGAATATGTCAACAAGAAGCAATACGACTGCAGCGTAATGATGATCACCTCTTATGCTTCACTCGATCTTGCTATCAAGGCCACCAACAACGGAGCCTATAATTTTGTTCCCAAGCCCTTCACCCCTCAGGAGTTGAAAGCTTCTATGGAAAGCATCACCAAGAACCTTTACCTGAGAAGAATGACCAAGAAACTGAACACTGAGGGCAAGACCATTCGTTTTCAGTTCCTGTCGGTATTGTCACACGAACTCAAATCGCCTATCAATGCCATCGAGGGTTATCTGCGAATCATGGAAGAAAAACAGGTGGGAAACAACCTCGAAGATTATGAAGTGATGATAGGCCGTTCGCTGGAAAGAATCAAAGGCATGCGTACCCTCATCATGGATATGCTTGATCTGACACGTTTGGAATCGGGAAAGAAATCACGTGATGTGAAGAAGGTCGATCTGGTGGAACTCATACGAATATCGAAAGATACCATGAGCCCCATGGCCATACAGAAGAATATCAGGATATTTATTGATGCTTCGCCCGAACAGATTTACTTCTTAGCCGATCAGCAGGAAATCGAAATTATCTTTAATAATCTGGTTTCAAACGCTGTTAAGTACAATAAAGATGGTGGCGAAGTAAGGTGTATTTTAAAAGAAGAAGACAAATGCGTAAAAATATCGGTGAGCGATACCGGCATTGGAATGAGCGAAGAAGATATCTCTAAATTGTTCCAGGAATTTGTCAGGATCAAAAACGATAAAACCAAAGCCATCAGTGGCAGTGGATTGGGTTTGTCCATCATCAAAAAGATAGTAGAAGAAGTATATCACGGAAGCATACAGGTGAGCAGTGTTCCCGACCAGGGAACCACATTCTCCATTGAACTTCCCAGGATAAGCCTGCCGTTGTAAATCTTACATAAAATGAAATTCACTCCTGAAAAATACAGCATTCCCGATGTTCCCATGCAGCCCTTCATTGATGCGGATGAGATCAATGGCTACCTGGAAAACACGAAGACTGATGCTGAAAAGGTCAGGGGTATTATTGCCAAATCCTTATCCAAAAAAAGGCTGAATCTGGAAGAGGTTGCTACCCTTATCAATACTACGGATGAAACGCTGGTAGAAGAGATCAAAGAAGGGGCAAGGGAACTGAAGAAAAGGATTTACGGCAATAGAATTGTATTGTTTGCCCCATTATACATTGGCAACAAATGTTCTAACAACTGCACTTATTGTGGTTTCAGGGCTTCCAATTCGGATGCCAAACGTGTAACACTGACCGATGAAGAGATAGTTCAAGAGATAGAATCGCTGGAAGACAACGGGCAGAAAAGACTAATACTGGTGTATGGCGAACATGCACTTTACAATCCGGAATATATTGCGCATACTGTAAAGCTGGCGTATTCCGTGAAGAAAGATAATGGTGAGATCAGGAGGGTTAATATCAATGCAGCTCCTTTGGATATTGAGGGATTCAAAGTGGTTAAAGAAGCAAACATAGGTACCTTCCAGATCTTCCAGGAAACTTATCACCCCGAAGCCTACAAGACCTACCATTTGAGAGGTAAAAAGGCCGATTACGCTTATCGTCTCACGGCCCTCGACCGCGCACAGGAAGCCGGCATTGATGATGTAGGCATAGGCGCTTTGTTTGGTTTGTACGACTGGCGCTTCGAAGTGATGGCTCTGGTTCGTCATACCAATCATTTGGAGGCTTGTTATAATGTAGGTCCGCATACCATTTCATTCCCAAGGGTGAAGGATGCTTCCATGCTGGGATTTGGAGATAAATACTTTGTGAGTGATAAAGATTTTGCAAGAATAGTCGCTATACTTCGATTGGCCGTTCCTTATACAGGTATGATACTTACTGCCCGCGAACCGGTAGAGATCCGCAATGAGTTGTTGCAATTCGGAGTGTCTCAGATTGACGGAGGCACCAAGCTGGAACTGGGTAGCTATGCCAAAGAAGATAAGACAGAACAGGATCTGAACAAAGGACAATTCCGGATCAATGACAACCGAAGTTTAAGTGAAATTATCTCAGAACTGATAGACCAGGAAATGTTACCTTCGTTTTGTACGGCCTGTTACCGATTGGGTCGCACAGGGGAACATTTTATGGAATTCTCGGTTCCGGGTTTTATCAAAAGATATTGCACCCCAAATGCTATCTTAACATTAACTGAATACCTGATGGATTATGGCTCTATACAAAATGCCACCAAAGGTTGGGTGCTGATTGAGAAAGAACTGGCGGCACTGGGTGATGAGAAGATGGTTGTGGAGATCAGAAAGAGAATGGAACTTATTAGGGGCGGGCAGAGGGATCTTTATTTTTAGGAAGTTGGAAGACCGGAGACCGAAGACTGAAGACTGAAGTAAAATCGGCAATCTTCAATCTTCAGTCGGCAAGAAGAACTTCCAAATGACAACGAATGACCATAAATGACGCGCAGCAAATGACAACTAATGACAATTAATGACTTCAAATGACGCGCAACAAATGACCATTAATGACTTAATATTATGAGCAAAGGCAGGGATCTTAAACCACACATTGGAATTTTTGGCAGAAGGAACAACGGGAAAAGTTCTTTCATCAATGTATTGGTAGGGCAGGAGGTGGCCATTGTGTCGGAACAGCCGGGAACAACCACTGACCCCGTGAAGAAATCTATTGAGATATTCGGTATTGGCCCCGTGATTATGGTCGATACAGCCGGCATTGACGATTCGGGAGAATTGTGGAAAAAACGTGTGGAAAAGACCCTGCAGGTGCTCAAAACCATTGATTGTGCTGTACTCATACTTGCCGAAAATACTTTCGGTTCTTACGAAACCGAGTTGATCAGCGAGTTTAAGACTTTCGACATTCCCTTCATTCTGATTCATAATAAATCGGATATTTCTGTGGTGTCTAAAGCTGTTTGTGATGATATCAGTAATTACAGCAAGACAGAAGTAATCAATTTTAGTACGAAGAATCCCCACAACCTCGACTATGTGGTGGAATCATTGAAGAACACCATTCCTCAGACCGCCTATGTGAGCAAGTCACTATTGGGAGATATTGTGAATGAGAACGATTATGTGGTTCTGGTTACTCCTATTGATTCAGAAGCCCCTGAGATCGGAAGAGCGTCGTGTAGGGAAAGAGTGTTCAGAGCCGTGTA
>CAYYQJ010000316.1:0-247 GCA_964473775.1 uncultured Bacteroidales bacterium
AGTTCCGAAGTTTGGTATCAAAGTTCCGAAGTTTGGTATCAAAGTTCCGAAGTTTGGTATCAAAGTTCCGAAGTTTAGACTCAAACTTCCGAAGTTTAGTATCAAACTTCCGAAGTTTGGCTTATTTCTTTAAATATGAGATGTTTACATTGATGGTTTGAGTGTGAAAGATTATGTATTATACTGAATTAAAACAAAATATACTCACCATTTGATGAATAAGATAAAATAAAACCCAGAATGGGTT
>CAYYQJ010000316.1:347-4677 GCA_964473775.1 uncultured Bacteroidales bacterium
GAATACAAATAGCCCCGGATGAAATCCGGTGGAAAATACACAAACATAAACAGAATCTTGAGGGGTACTATACAATTAGTAACTTTGTTGAATGAAATAAAAAAATAAAACCCAGAATGGGTTGAATACAAATAGCCCCGGATGAAATCCGGTGGAAAATACACAAACATAAACAGAACCCCCATAGGGGTTCAACTTGAATATATGAGCACTTACACACAAATCCTTTATCACATTATCTTTGGGACAAAAAATCATGAGATGACGCTGACTAAAGAAAACCGCAAACAACTCTTTAAATATATTTGGGGCATTCTTGAAAACAAAAAATGCCATCTATTTCGCATCAATGGAATTGAAAATCACCTGCATATTCTAACACATCTCCATCCATCAGTTTCATTGGCTGATACAATGAAAGACATTAAACTTGCAAGTTCAAAATTTATTAAAGACCAACATTTGTTTACTAATTTTAATGGCTGGCAAGAAGGTTATGGTGCATTCACTTGTTCTTATGAGGCAAAGGATAATTTGATTAATTATATTATAAACCAGGAAAATCATCACAAAACAAAAACTTTCAAGGAAGAATATATTGAGTTATTGAAAGAAAATAATGTTCCGTTTGATGAAAAATTTCTTTTATAATGGAAAGTTCAACCCTTTTAGGGTTGTACCATGTTTTCATATTGTTACACCGCATTTCATACGGTGCTATTCACATTTAATCCCTTTGGGATTATGCGGAAATGGTTTTTAATTAAGTTGCTGGCATTATTATAAAGTAACGGGTGTGGAATTTAAAAAAATGATATTGTAGCTAAGAATTGTGGCTTATATATTATATTGTATAAGCGTGAGGGGAAAACTCATCAGGTTTCGGGGACATTTTAACTTTGTGATGCATCATGGGAATTTAATTGTTTTTTTGATGATTGTAGTTTAGGTGTGGGAGAGATATCTGAAGAGAATTATTTTTTTTTATAAAGTGGATTAAATAAATAAGTATATTTGCTGTGCGGTTTGAAAAGGCAATTTAAGTATTGTTTGAACCACTAATGAAATGATTTTGATGATTGATATGATTGAAATAAAAGATGGAGGATTAAGGGATAGAGGGATGGAAGCGCAATAGAACTGGGTACTTACAATTATTATATTAGGTGAGGCCAAATGGGGAGGACGTAAATAGAACTTGTATTGAACTTGAAAAATATTATAAAACTAAACTATAAAAGGATGAAAAAACTCGTACTTTTTTATTTCGTTATTCTTACAATAACTGCGAATGCTCAGCCTGTTCTTACAGCGATAAACACAAATCCTATTGTTGGAGATGGGTTTCACTGGATTTATGGCAACAATGTTTCCTCACCAGGAATTGCCGGAGCCAATCAAACCTGGGATTTTTCAACTCTGGGTACCCTTGGAAGCACCCAAAATGATACAGTAATACCTGCATCTTCAGCCATATCGGCTGCTGATTATCCCAATGCAAACATTGCAATTCAAAACATCAATTATAATCGCTATTTTTTTTATAAAACAAGTTCTGATTCTTTAGTAAACTATGGAATAAAAGGAGCTAGTTATCAAGGAATAAGCTCTGACCCTACGAAATTGTTATTATATCCTTTTTCGTATAATTCAACATTTAATGATACACAGTATAGTAATGAAAATAATGGAGGTACACTTTACTATACATCGGGCAGCAGTACCACTTTAGCTGATGGTTATGGAACTTTAATATTACCATCGGGAAGTTTCTCGAATGTTCTTAGGGTGAAAATAGTTGGAAGTACATTCTCCAGCAATACATCAACAACTACTAACTATACTTACTATTATTTTTATCTTCCGGGAATTCATCAGCCTATTTTAAAACTAATTTTATCGGGCAGTAGTTATCAACCAACCTACCTTAAAATGTCAACAACAGGGATAGACGAAACCAACATCTCTTTGAATAAATTCAATTTGTTTCCTAACCCAGCAAGCAATAATATTAAAATTGAAACGTCAAATCCATCAAGTATAGAAATATTAAATCTGAAGGGACAATTATTGATGAATATTAATGAAGTAAATAATTCGGCTAACATCGACATCTCGACTTTTGCAAAAGGCCTATACTTTGTAAAATTCATTTCCAATGAGTGTATAGAGGTAAAGAAATTTATAAAAGAATAAACTGCTGGTTATTCAATAATAAATTTACCACCACCTATTATTCCTTTCGAATTCTGCAATTGAAAAAAGTATAATCCGTTCGTCATATCTTTTCGATCAATTCTGATTTGTCCACTGCTGATATCCGTTTTTTCCATAACTTTCTGCCCTGCCATATTATAAATTCTTAGCAAATATTTTTCATTTTGCTTATAGTCAAAGCTAATGGTGGCCGATTGTATTAAAGGATTGGGATATAATGAAAGTCCTCTTTTAGCTTCATAATTATTCACACCAGTAATTCCACCAATAGTTGTTCTGTAAAAAGTGTAAACACCAACTATGAATCCTGTATCCTGATTAAGAAAATATACATCAAACTCAGAATCCATAAAATTATAAGATGATGGAGGGCTGGCGCTTTGCTGCGTCCAGTTTAATCCGCCATCAATAGTTTTTGCAACCAGAAATTCACCACAAAGATAACCAATGGTGTCATTCACAAAAAACAAAGAAAAAACATAATTATCTATTGCAGAAGTATTCCCATATAGAGACCAATTTGCTCCCATATCGGTTGTTTTATAAATGTGTGATTGGAAATTTAAATATCCAATGCTATCAGAAGGAAATGAAATATTATGCCCATTATTAAAACCATAAAATGGTTGTAAAACTGTAATTGACCAGCTATTTCCACCATTAATTGTTTTTAAAACCACAGAATCAGCCATTATAAATCCCACTGTATCATTAACAAAATAAACCGAATTAAATGGATTAGGATCACCCACAGACATCGGAACCCAACTATTACCTTTGTCAGTGGTTTTATATAAAATTCCATTTTTACCACCTGCATATCCAACATTTTCAGACGGGAAGCTCAGAGAAAACAAGCAATTACTAATTGTTATTGTATTCCAGGTATTGCCATCATCAGTTGACTTTGCAATTATTCCGTTCGATTGATTACTACCTACAACAAGTATCGTCACAGAATCAACATAAGCAACATCTTCAAAATACATAGTAGTATCTGAAAAAACAGTATCCCAAGTTGTTCCATTATCATTTGTTCTTAGGATTTTATTACCAACAGCTATTCCATTGTTAAAATCTTTAAAACGTACGGCCTCAAGAACAGGTATATTAAACCAATACGGACATTCCCATTGAGCATTTACACTCAATGTCAAGTTTAGTATTAAAATGCCAAATACTAATGTTGCTTTGCAAATTTTCTTCATTTCTATTAATTTAAAATTTATATCTGATTGGCAAATTCATATTAAGTTCGAACTTTTGCCGCTTTAGTTTATCTATATGGTTCAAAATTTCATAATCTCACAACAAAAATACAAATTTTTATTTAAATCAAATTTATTTTTCTGTAAATATTTACCCCCTTCATCGGTAGGCTCTGCCTCCGTCGAGAAATCAAAACAACATAAATCAAAATCTGATTACGTTCGTCAATAGTCTCAACCTAATTTCATCGATGGTTTTACCATTGTACTATCATTTCATCCTTAACCTTATTAAAGAATAATTCATAAAACAGGCGTTTTAGTAAAGCAATAAACAAGCCTGCGTTAATTTTTTTTTCAATCTAAATTTATCTTGGCACAAGATTTGCCTTTACACAGGAAAATATTACTACCATGAAACGCATAGCTTTTTTTCTTATTGTTTGTATCGGGATGATAGCAAACAATAGTTTCGCTCAACAAACTTCCCTCTCAGCCGCAACCGATAGCACCGGACTACCGGGCGACAATTTCAGCCTTCAGGGAGCGCTCGAAATGTTTAAACAATCAAAAACTCCTGAAGAATTTGAAAAGAAATTAAATACCGAAAACAATTATGTGAACAATTTAGACCTGAACGACGATGGCAAAACCGATTATGTTCGCGTGATCGACAAAGCAGGAAAAGATGCACATGCTATTGTTTTACAAGTTTCTGTAAGCAAAAACGAATCGCAGGATGTTGCCGTTATTACTATAGAAAAACAAGGAAAAGAATCGGCCATGTTGCAGATAATAGGCGATGCTGCACTGTATGGCGACAGCACCTATGTTGAACCTGTTGAAGCCAATGGCGAAAAAACCAAAGGTGCAGGTCCTTCAGGAAAAATCAGCTCAATTGACTT
>CAYYQJ010000317.1:0-4670 GCA_964473775.1 uncultured Bacteroidales bacterium
AGTTAGCTTCAGGTGACTGGAGTTCAGACGTGTGCTCTTCCGATCTTACCTCTCATTTTTTGCAGGCCAGGACAACTACAGCCGCCTGACCCAATCATCCGTAAACACCTTCGGTCTTTCATGGAATAACATTCTAGGCACTTTCAGGTGGAATCATATTTTCAATTCTAAATTGTTTGCCAACACCACCGCTTACTACAGCCAATACAATTATTTTCTGTACTTAAACAAAGAAGAAAACAACTTCTGGAAATCGGCCATAGGCGAGCTTACCCTAAAATCCGATTTTTCCTATTTCATTAATCCTGACAATACCTTCCGAAGTGGTTTCCTCGTGAGTGCTCATAAATCAAACCCCGGAAACGTAAGTTTCACCAATTCCGATATTCAGGCTTCAGTCCCTGTGATTCCCCGCTATACCTCCCTCGAATATGTGTTGTATGCAGGCAACGAACAACAAATCGGCAAAAAACTCTCACTCTACTATGGAGTTCGTTTGCCTGTTTGGCAAAATCTTGGGCCCACCACAGTTTATACATTCAATCCCTTATATCAGGTTTTCGATACCACACAGCTCAAAAAAAATCAGGTATATTCAACCCATTTTAGCCCCGAACCCCGTTTCAGTATCAAATACAGTTTCACAAAAAATACCGATATAAAACTCAGCTACACCCGAAACACCCAGTTTATTCAGATTTTAACCAATTCCGTAGGACCTTTTACTTCTCTGGAAGTCTGGGTGCCCTGCGGACCAAACATTAAACCTCAAAAATCAGACATGGTGGCTTTAGGCTACTTTCAAAAAGTATTTAAATCCCGTATCAGTTTATCTGCCGAAGGCTTTTACAAACATTTCTACAACGCCATCGATTATCAGGACCATGCAAACATGCTTTTCAACCCCCTGATCGAAGGCGAACTCCGCTTCGGAAAAGCATGGTCGTATGGTGCCGAATTTATGTTGCGCAAACCCGAAGGCAGGTTTACAGGATGGATAGGCTATATTTATTCCCGTTCGTTCAAACAGATTGAAGGAGTGAATAATGGCGCCATCTTCCCCTCTAATTTCGACAGTCCCCACAATATTTATGTAAACCTTTCTTACGACACCAAAAAAAGATGGTCGTTCAAATTAAACTGGATGTACATGACAGGCAGCGCCATCACCACACCCGTAAGTTTCTATTATTATAACGGTTATTCTGTCCCCATCTATGGCGCTAAAAACAACGACCGTCTCCCCTCCTACCACCGTTTAGACCTATCCATAGCCCTGCGACTGAACAAACCCGAAAGAAAATATCAGCACAGCCTCATTTTCACTTTATACAATGCTTACGCCCGCAAAAATCCTTTCTCAATCAATTATAATAAAATGGACGAAAACGGAAATATGGTAGTGCCTTCCGATAATTCCAAAGGCTATGATTTAATTCCTACCTCCGTTTCTGTTGCAGGAATCATTCCTTCCTTAAATTATAAATTCAAATTCTGATGAAGAACACATTTTTATACCTGCTATTGCTACTGTTGACTTCCTGCGAAAAGCAAATCGACAGGCCCATAAATGCCGATAATCTCAACCTGATAGTAGTGGATGGCATCATTACCAACGAACACAAAAGTCATACAATTCGCATAACCCGCTCCGTAACCTCCCTCAATGCCCTTCCTCAACCCGTTTCAGGAGCCAGTGTCATTCTCAGCGACCCCGATCAGGCCATCTTCCTAAGCGAACAAACCAACCATCCCGGCGTGTACCAAACCCCTGCCGATTTCTTCGCAAAACCCAACACCGAATATTCTCTTTTGATATCTGTTGATGGAAAACCCTATTCCGCAAAATCCCATCAGGTGGACAACGAACCTCTCAAAATGTTGCGCTACGAGTTCAACTCCAACAAAAATCTCTATCGCATTGTTTGGGTCGATAATCCTTATAATGCAGCCCATCCGGCCATGTACGAAATATCCCTTGATTGGTCGCAGGTGCCCGGCTACACAAACCTTCCGCCCGAAAATTGCAAAGCAAAATTGTATTATTACACCCTGCCCACCTTGGATGTCAGCCAGATATTTTCACCCGAAATGCAACAGATTTTTTTTCCTTCCGGAACCCGAATCACCGAACGTAAATATTCTTTAAATCCTGAATATACCGAATTTATCAGGGCTTTAATATCCGAAACCAATTGGAAAGGAGGCTTGTTTGATTCTGCTCCTGCCAATGTCCCCACCAATATGAGCGAAGGCGCTGTAGGTTTTTTTGCAGCCTGCAATGTAATATCAGATTCATTGATTGTTCAATGAAACTCAGCCTGAAATGATTTTTTTAAATATTGCTGTAAAAAGCTTACGGCAGCGTAGTAAAAGAATATTCTGGTCCGTAACCCGTTCCCGGAGCATAATTTCCACCATATTCAACAGTAGCATACGCCCTGTAATAATACTTGGTTTTAGCCGACAATCCGGTGATTTGGCTGACAAACTCCCACATATTTTTTCCATCAATAGTGTGAAGGTTTCCAACAGTTGGATGTGGAGCAGTACTATAGCAAACACCTCTTGCAACTACATAAATCGTTTGATCATTCACCACACTACCACCTGTTAAAGCCGAATTAGATGTAATAGAAGTAGCTTGTGATGTTTTTACTGTAGGTAAATCTACCCCTTTATCCTTGTTGCAGCCAACCGACAAAATAAGAAAGAATGAAATCAGGGCTAAGAAGCCTATTGATATTTTTTTCATAACGATAAAATTTATAATACAAAATTAATAAAAAAATTGTTTGTACAGCAATAAATTAATTTCGCACCCACACATTTATAAAAACACCTATAAATGTTTGCAGCTATTAATCAACAAGTACACAACAAATTTAGGCATTTTTTTCCATTACCAATAAAAAAAATAAAAAAATCCATCAGGGTAAACACCGCCTCAGGTGTAATTATACCAAAGCATAAATTATTATTCTAAACTTTTAAATCTCATAAAAATGAAAATCACAAATTTATTTAAGCTAAGCGCAATCATGTTTGCCGTCTTCGCTATTTCTTTTACATCATGTAAAAAAGACAAAAAAACTGATACCGAATCAATGCAACAACTGGTTCAGGATGAAAACAAAATGGCAACATCAGATAACGATGCCATGAACGATGTGAACACGGTTTTATCGGGTAGCAGCGGAAAATCATTGGAATCCTTGCCTTGCAATGTAACCGTCGATTCTTCCTCAATTGTGGCCGATACCATATTCTATAACATAACTTTCAACGGACTCAATTGTCATGGAAACCGCCTCCGCGTTGGCAATGCAGTAGTCAGAAAAAACATCAACACCCATTGGGTTGATGCCGGTGCTACAGTTTATGTTACCTACAACAATCTGCGCATTACACGTGTTTCCGACAATAAATCCTTAACACTTAACGGAACCAAAAAATTTGTAAATGTAAGCGGAGGTCATATTGCTGATTTGGCAACCTCAGCAGGCTCTATCGTGCATAGAATTTATGGAAGCCTCGTAGCTACTTTCGACGACAATACCACACGTACATGGAATCTTGCTCGTCAGAGAACCTTTACAGGAACCCCGGGAAATTTGATTTTAAGTGAAGATGGACTCGGCACCGCCGATGGATACAACGCATTGGTAGCCTGGGGCACCAATCGTCATGGCGAACAGTTTTATACTCAAATCACACAATCTGTGGTGTATAAAGAAGCCTGCGGATGGGACCCCTGTGCCGGAGTAAAAATACACAACATACCCGGCGACAACAAAAAAGCAACCTTCACTGGCGGCTACGACGGAAACGACCAGCCCATACCTGTAAACTCTTCCAATTGCCCAACCAAATACAGAATCGATTGGGAAAAAAATGGCAACAGCGGCACCATTTATAGAACATTATAATACTAAATTTGCTTTGCTCAAACAAAACGTTCCTCTGAAAAGGGGAGCGTTTTTTTTTGATTGGGATTTGGGAAAATGTGTTTGCTTTTGAGCATATTCATGCTAAATTATTTTTGTGCTAATTATTGCTTTCTGGCATTTAAAAGGTATTTTTTGAGGGTTAGATTGTGTTTTTTTGTGTATTTATTTTATTTATTACAATAATAATGGGTGTAAAGCGAAATATTTAGTAGGATATTAGTATTTTTTGGCATGTAGTAAGCACTAAACGGTATGCAATAAGGACCATACGGTGTGTAATAAGCAGCCGCCGCTATGCAATAGGCATTCGCATTGACGTAATAGGCATCCGCATTGATGCAATAAGCACCCGCCCCTATGCAATAGGCGTCCGCATTGACGTAATAGGCATCCGCCCCTATGCAATAGGCATCTGCCTGGATGAAACAGGTATCAGCAGATGGGGAAATTAGGTTGATTATGGTATTGGTTTAATTGAGGTTATTGGATTTATTGGGTAGGTTATGGAAAGGTTACGACGTTTGACCGCAATGCATTTGGATATGGGAAAGAAGGTTGGCAAGATGCGCCAGGGATTGGAGTGGTTAGCCCACAGCGGCGGCGATGTAAGGTTATTTTGTTGACAAGGAGTTTATTCCGCCGCGAGGACTATGAACGGAAAGCCCGCCCGCAGGGGCAATGTCGTTTAGTTAAGAAAAACCATTGAGTTACGAACGGTAA
>CAYYQJ010000318.1:0-4648 GCA_964473775.1 uncultured Bacteroidales bacterium
CTACACGGCTCTGAACACTCTTTCCCTACACGACGCTCTTCCGATCTCGTGGTACCGATGTTCCTGTGATTCTCGATTTGATGATTCATGATATTGACATTGTTCTGAGCATTGTTAAATCAAATATCAGAAAAATAAGTGCCAGCGGGGTTTCTGTTGTAAGTGACACTCCGGATATTGCCAATGCAAGAATAGAATTTGATAATGGTTGTGTTGCCAACTTAACTGCCAGCCGTATATCTATGAAAAACATGCGCAAAACCAGATTGTTTCAGCATGATGCATATATTGCTATTGATTTCTTTGAAAAGGAAATTGAAATAATCAGACTTAAAAATATTACTGACGAATCAGCTTTAAATCCGTTGGATATGGTTATCGATTTAGGCGAAGGAAAAGGGAAAAAACAAATCTTTTTCGAGAAACCTGAAATAGTACCTATCAATGCAATTAAAACAGAATTAGAAAAGTTCTGTTCATCAATTGAAAATAACACCATACCCCATGTAACCATTATAGATGGTTATAAAGCACTCGATGTTGCCTATAAGATTATTGACAAAATCAATATCCCCGATTAATTTTTTATTTTTCACAATAAATAAAAGATTTTTGCGTTGATTTTGTGAATTAAGAAAAACATGTTTATTATTTCAGGTAGATTCCTTCATTGTGCAAAAAAAGGTTTGTTAACAATTATTATTGTTGCGGCTCTTTTGTTTCTTAATTCGTGTAAAAAAAGTAGTTTAGTTCCTGCATATATCCACATTGACCATATTGCACTAAACAGTACTTATGAAATTGATGGCACTAATTCAAGCAAAATAACTGATGCCTGGGTTTATGTTGACGATAATTTAATTGGGATATATGAACTTCCTGCAACATTTCCTGTATTAGCAAGTGGTAGTCATAAAATCACTGTAAAAGCTGGCATAAAGATAAATGGGATAGCAAAATCAAGAGGTTATTATCCTTTTTTTCAAACATACAGCACCAATATTAATTTGCAATCTGAATTAATTGATACCATCCAGCCAGAAGTTACTTACTATCCAAATAAAATAAAATGGAAAGAGGATTTTGAAGATGCGGGTGTTTCAATAATACGTTTTACGGGAAGTGATACCTCGTTTTATAAAACAACACTTTTAAGCGATGCATTCGAAGGGTCTTACTCAGCACTTGCAGAACTTGATGCAACTCATCCAACAGTGATTTGTGTATCGGATTCATCATTTGAAATTCCACAAAATCAATCACCTGTTTATCTGGAATTGAACTACAAAACTAATGTATATCTCTCTATTGGTATGATTGGAAAATTGGCTTCAGGAACTTCCGACCCAATAGAAACAATAATATTGAACCCCACGGATGAATGGAATAAAATATACATAGACTTGACATCAACTGTAAATTATACGGTAAATACTTTAGGATTTAAAATATTCTTTAAGGCAGAAAAATTGTCAGATGTGGCAAATCCCAAAATATTTATTGACAATATTAAATTGTTATATACTAACTAAGGATAGATGAATAAAAATTTACAAGTAATCAAGTACGTTTTATCTGATGCCTTGTCTGCAATCCTTGCATGGACTGCTTTTTTTATTTATCGTAAATACGTAGTAAACAATTCAATATTTGACACTCCGGAACTTATTTTTCAAGACCAAAAGTTATATGTCGGCCTATTCATCATTACAAATTTTTGGATACTCCTCTATTTCATTGCCGGAACTTATCAGAAAATTTATAGAAAATCGAGATTAAAAGAATTAAGTCAGACTTTTTTACTCTCCTTTTTTGGTCTGATCGCCATCTTCTTTATTCTCATACTTGATGATCAGGTTATCTCTTATTTAAATTACTACAAGTATTTTCTCGTAATTTTTTCGTTTCATTTTACTTTAACTTTTACTTTCCGGTTCATTCTTTCATCCAGAACGGCTCATCTTATTCACAAGAAAATTATTGGCTTCAATACCTTGGTGATAGGAAGTAATGGAAATGCTGTTGCTATTTATAACGAAATCGAGAACCAATGGAAATCATCTGGTAATAAGTTTATAGGGTTTGTGGATGTTTTTAATGGTGACAATCATTTGCTTGAAGAACTTTTGCCTCACTTGGGCCATTACAAAGACTTGAAGAATATTATTCAGCAACACAAAGTTGAAGAAGTTATTATTGCCATAGATAAAAAAGAACACTCTTATGTTGAGCAAATTATTTCTTATCTCGAAGATACTGATGTAGTAATTAAAGTGATACCTGATTTAAAAGATTTCCTTTTGGGAAGTGTTAAAATGACAAGTATTTTTCATGCGCCATTGATTCAGATTTCGCCTGAACTGATGCCTTCCTGGCAAAGATTTCTAAAAAGGTTTATTGATATTTTTGCTTCAATTATTGCCATGATTGTATTATTGCCATTTTATATTATTGTGGCAATTGGTGTTAAACTTTCATCAAAAGGGCCTGTGTTTTATTCGCATGAAAGAATTGGCCTGCACGGAAAACCTTTCAGAATGTTTAAGTTTCGTTCTATGTTTACAGATGCTGAGCTTAATGGACCTCAATTATCAAGTAAAAACGATAAAAGAATTACCCGATTCGGGAAGTTTCTCAGAAAAGTGCGACTTGACGAAACACCTCAGTTTTATAACGTTTTAAAAGGAAATATGTCTTTGGTAGGTCCCCGGCCAGAAAGAAAGCACTTTATTGATTTAATTGTTCAAAAAGCACCTCATTACAAAATATTGCATAAAGTTAAACCTGGAATTACCTCATGGGGACAAGTGAAATATGGTTATGCTGAAACCGTGGAACAAATGATTGAACGCTTAAAATTCGATGTCCTTTACATTGAAAACATGTCGCTGGCAGTTGATTTTAAGATTTTGATTTATACAGCAATCATTATCATGCAAGGACGAGGAAAATAATTTTAAATTTCTCCTTTTTCTATCATCACAACAATTTTTTCTATTTCTTTATCTTCAGCTTCCGGCTTGTATTCTGCTTTTAAATTATAGCCAAACAAACGGCTAAACGTTTGATAAAAAATAGCTTCCAACCCTCCTCTATATTGTTTGATTAAGTCGTAAGCACTTAGACCAGTTTCGCGATAAATTAATTTAAACAGCAACTTACCTTGCTCTTCATTCATGTTTTTTACATCGTCTTCAAATTGGGCTTTCAAATCTTCTTCGGCCTGTTTCATTAGCTTTTTGCGCTCCTTTTTTGTTGGAGCATTTGCTATTAATGTATTAAATTCCTGAGATTTGGCAGCAACAATTCGTGCATAAGGGTAAACCTTTTTAACATTTAAAACCAGACGTGAAAAGGAGATTGCCTCTAATTTACTTGCAAATACAACTGGTCCAAAGATATCAACCTCTTTTAATGCTATAATAGGCAGAGTATCGCCATTTACTATGATGGCACGGGTAACAATACCAGTTGAATCCTGCGCATTTAATGGTAAAATGAAACAAAAAAAGAAAATACACAATATGAAATCAGTCTTTTTCACTAATTACTTTTGGTAAAAGAGTTCAATTTCTATGCCACATAAAAATAATCAGATGTAGCGCTTTATTAATTTAAGCTTATGAGTGTAACGCTGGGCGCTTAGATTAAAAATTCCTTCATGATCAATGGCATCAATCCTAACAAAACCAGACGAATGAATCAGCATTTGCTCATTTATAAAAATACCAGTATGCACAATATGTTCTTCCTGGTTTTCGAAAAAAGCCAAATCTCCAGCCTGAACTTCAGAGATAAAATCTACCGTACACCCGGTCAATGCCTGCTGAGCCGCATCCCGCGGGATGCTTATGCCGCAAATTTTCATTACCAATTGAGTTAGTCCTGAACAATCAATACCAAAAGGTGTTCTTCCTCCCCACAAATATGGAGAATTAAGAAATTGCAATGCAGTTTCTTTTATGGTATTGCCTGTAACAGGTAATGACGGATCAATATACTCGGAATCAAAAATATAATCTTCTCCGGCTATGTTCATGAAAGTATCTTGCAATCCGGGAAGAGAACTCCCTATTAATATCGGAATATTGGTTTTAGCCGTTTTATTGAACAATAGCTGAACCATATCGGCAGCAATATAACTTTTAAAAGATTTTAAATGTTCTACTTCAGGTTCGGATAATCTTTTACATTGTTTTGAATCTATCCAACCTTCATAAGAATCGAAATGAATCATTATTTTTAACCACGAACCTGATGTTTCTATTATCTCAAATAATTCACCAAACAGCAATTGAGTTACCATTTCTGACCTATCAGAAGGTTCGTAGCGAACCGGTATCACACTCAACACACAAATACCAAATGCCATTTTATTTTTTTTTACAAAATAACGAAATTTTATTGAAACAGTACCTTAAAAAGAAATGAATATATAGTAGTGTGATGAAAGAGTTTCCAAACAAATTTTTAACTTTGAGTCCTTTCCACAAAACAATCAGTAACTCTGTGCCTTTTCCAATCCCTTTACTTTTCAGAGAAGATTCATTCATCAAACAAACGATTTGATATAACTTTCGGCATCAGGGCCACGATTAAAAAGAGATCGGAAGAGCGTCGTGTAGGGAAAGAGTGTTCAGAGCCGTGT
>CAYYQJ010000319.1:0-4639 GCA_964473775.1 uncultured Bacteroidales bacterium
AGGGTTCCGTTTTTGGCAACCACTCTCCAGAAATATCTGGTTTTGGAACTCATCAAAGCCGGAGGGTCGTAAGAAAATGTGCCGGGGGCTGCTACGGTGGCATTGTTTACTACCTTAACAGCAGCATTCAGATTCAATACATTCAGTGAGTCGGTGCCGTAATAAACATCATAAGTGCTGGTGTTTGCTCCCAAATCGAAATAAAGAATGGCATCTATCAGGGCTTTATTAGCATTATCAGCAGGTAGAGGATTGGAAGGGGTTACAGATCCCGTAGTTGAATAATACAATCTTACATTAGGTAAAGAAGAAGGATAAGGATTGAGATATCCTGCAGCAGCTGGAAAAGAAACATCGTTGCCCGCCGATTTGTTGTCGTTAGCCACGCTGGTGGTAGAATTGAAGTTGGCATAATTGGAAAGTCCGCTTCTGTTTTCGTAATGAATAATCAGATTATCGGTGCCGTTATAGGCAAAAGGCGTGGTCAGAATGATATCAGTCCATCCGTTGTAATTAATAGTACCATCGTAAACCAGAGTGTATCCATTGTTTGTAGGGTCTTCATAATTGGCAGTTGAAAAAATAGAAGCCGAAGTGTGTTTCATATAAATCTTCTGTCCGGCAAAAGATTTAGGTCCATTGATACATTCGAAAGCAATTTTAGTAATTGATTTGGCTGCACCAATGGCGCTTTGAGGATAGATGGAAGAATACCATCCATAGTTCCACACAGAATATGGAGGATAAGAAGTTGAAACCGTTCCGGAACCAACCTGCACATAGCTTTGCGGGTAAACAAAAGTTGAGATTACCAGCATGAGTAACAGTAATTGTAGTTTTTTCATAATTGAATTATTTTTTGATAGTATTAAAAAGTTCTACGATTTATTTAAACTGCAAAATTAACAAATATCATGTTCATTACTCATATAAATTAAAAATTTAAGAGCCCATCATTTTGCAACAAGCTTGCTATAAGCATCTCCTTATATCCCGAATCTTTATTAACTTTGCACTTTAATTGATTTATGATAACTTTTGCAGAAGCCTTAGATATAGTTTTAGATAATAACGTATTAACGGGAGTTAAAGAAGTGCCGCTGAGCAAGGCTTGCGGCAGAGTGCTATCTGTTGATGTGCATTCGGATATGAATATGCCCCCTTTCGACAAATCGGCTGTGGACGGTTTCGCCTGCCGCCGAAAAGACATAACGAACATCCTTACGGTATTAGAAACCATATCGGCAGGCAAGGCTCCCACCATGAAAATCGGCGAAAATCAATTTTCAAAAATAATGACAGGAGCCATGCTTCCCGAAGGTGCCGATTGTGTGTTGATGGTTGAAGATGTTCAGGCAATAGATTGGAATAAAGTACAATTTACAAAAGATAACACCGCCAACAACATTGCTTATAAAGCCGAAGATATAAAAACCGGCGACCTTGTGATGCAAAAAGGAACACTGCTGCTTCCAGAACATATTGCGGTGTTGGCTTCGGTGGGATGTCATTCTCCAAAAGTCAACAACAAACCCAATGTAGGTATCATTTCCACAGGCGACGAACTGGTTGAACCCGATGAAGTGCCCACTATCTCAAAGATTCGCAACAGCAACTCATGGCAATTGTTGGCACAGGCCAAAAAGATGAAAACCAAAGCCAATTATCTGGGCATAGCCTCCGACAATGAAGAAGATACTTTGGCAAAGATTAATCAGGCATTGGTAGAAAACGATGTGGTATTGCTTACAGGAGGTGTATCTATGGGCGATTTTGATTTGGTTCCGGATATGATGCAAAAAGCAGGCATAACGATATTGTTTCGTTCCATTTCCATTCAGCCCGGAAAGCCCACTGTGTTTGGCCGCAAGGGCGATAAGTTTTGTTTCGGTTTGCCCGGAAATCCGGTTTCATCGTTTGTGCTTTTCGAGATATTGGTGAAACCCTTATTATATAAAATGATGGGACACCATTTTCAGCCCCTCACTTTCAAAATGCCTTTTGGGATGGATTACGCCCGTCGCCGCAGCGACCGCTTGTCTATATTGCCTGTGATGATTACCCCCAACGGAACAGTTGAACCTGTGAATTATCATGGTTCGGCACACATACACTCACTTACCTTTGCACATGCCTACGCATTTGTACCCATAGGCGAAACCACCATAAAAAAAGGAGACATGATTGATGTTAGACTCATTTAACCGAAACATCAATTATTTAAGGATATCGGTAACCGACCGTTGCAACCTTCGCTGCCTGTATTGCATGCCCGAAGAAGGCGTGAAACTATTGAGTCATCAGGACATTCTGAGCTTCGAAGAAATCACCGAAATCACCCGTATAGCTGTTGAGTCGGGCATCACCAAAGTCCGCATCACAGGCGGAGAGCCGCTGGTGAGAAAAGGCATTGTCAGCCTGATAGAACAAATAGCACAGATACCCGGCATAGAAGATTTATCGCTCACCACCAATGCCATCAATCTGGAAGAACATGCTGCAGCCCTTGCAAAAGCCGGAATGCAACGCATCAACATCAGTCTGGATACCTGCGACCCCGATAAGTATGCTGAAATCACGCGTGGAGGCGATATACGCAAAGTGGTCAGAGGGATAGTGGCAGCACAAAGGGTGGGTTTGCATCCCATAAAGATAAATTGTGTTATAGATAAATCCTCCGACGAACCCGATGCGTTGGGAGTGAAAGATTTTTGTGAAAGAGCCGGACTTGAAGTCAGGTTTATCCACCGCATGCATCTGGGCAATGGCGATTTTTCTGTGGTAGAAGGCGGTTCAGGAGGCGATTGTGTGCAATGCAACCGATTGCGACTAACTGCCAATGGCAAGATTAAGCCCTGTTTGTTTAATGATATTGAATATGATGTGCGAGTATTGGGAGCCAAAGAAGCCATACGTCAGGCCATAGCCGGCAAGCCGGAATGCGGAACCTATAGCAACAATCATTTGTTTCATAATATTGGTGGATGAAAAACATTGATCAATATTTCAAAAAAGAACACCACAAACCCCGTTTTGGTGCGCTCGAAATATTGAAATACATAGGTCCGGGATTGCTGGTCACGGTTGGCTTTATCGACCCGGGAAACTGGGCATCCAACATTGCAGCCGGTTCTGAATTTGGTTACACGCTCTTGTGGGTAGTTACGCTTTCCACCATTATGCTTATTGTTTTACAACACAATGTCGCCCATTTGGGTATAGCCAGCGGCTTATGCCTTTCGGAAGCCACCACCAAATACACTCCGAAATGGATTTCGCAACCTGTACTTTCCATTGCCATGCTTGCCTCTGTGGCCACTTCTTTGGCAGAGATTATTGGAGCAGCCATCGCACTGAAAATGTTGTTTAGCATTCCCATTCAGGTAGGCTCATTACTCACAGCCCTTTTGGTATTGATATTATTGTTCACCAATTCTTATAAACGTATAGAACGATGGATTATCGCCTTTGTTTCTATTATTGGCCTGTCGTTTATTTACGAACTTTATCTGGTGAATATTGATTGGAACGCAGCCGTTGTGGCCTGGGTGGTTCCAAAAATCCCTGAACATTCTATGGTGATTATCATGGCTGTGTTGGGGTCAGTTATTATGCCTCATAATTTGTTTCTGCATTCCGAAATCATCCAAAGCCGCCAATGGAATCTGAAAGATGAAAAGGTGATTAAGCGACAATTGGATTACGAATATTTCGACACCATTTTATCCATGGTGGTAGGTTGGGCTATCAATAGCGCCATGATTTTGCTGGCGGCTTCTACCTTTTTCAAAAGCCATATTCTGGTAAACGAACTGGAACAGGCCGAACAAATTTTAAAACCTTTGCTGGGAAATAGTTCTGCAGTCATATTTGCTGTAGCTTTGTTGTTTTCAGGAATAGCCTCCAGTGTTACATCGGGCATGGCCGGAGGGAGTATTTTCTCAGGCATATTCATGGAGCCTTATGATATCAAAGACAACCATTCACGATTGGGAGTTTTGATTTCAATTGTGGTGGCATTGATACTGATATTCTTTATCAGCAATCCGTTTATGGCCTTGATATTTTCGCAGATGGCTTTGAGCATTGTACTGCCATTCACGATTTTTGTACAGGTATATCTTACTTCATCAAAAAAGGTGATGGGAAAATATGCCAACAAAACTTACCTGAAAATATTACTGTATGCAATAGCTGCAACAGTGTCTGGATTGAATATTTATTTATTGATAGATACTATCAGGGGATAAAACTTTTGCTATTGAAACTACTTATTTATT
Source organism: uncultured Bacteroidales bacterium (assembly GCA_964473775.1). GTDB lineage: Bacteria > Bacteroidota > Bacteroidia > Bacteroidales > CAIWKO01 > CAIWKO01. Next base: position 4,281 of record CAYYQJ010000319.1, read on the forward strand.
AATTTTGCTCTTCTTAAAACCGAATTATGCCAAAACTATCACATACCGACTCCAAAGGAAAAGCCAATATGGTGGATGTAGGCGACAAACCTCAGCAAACCCGTATAGCCAAAGCCAGCGGAATCATCACTTTGCAACAGGAAACCCTTGCGCTGATTAAAGACAACCTCATCAAAAAAGGCGATGTATTAACCATAGCCGAAATAGCCGGTATTCAGGCTGCCAAACAAAACGCTTTGCTGATTCCTCTTTGTCATACTTTATTATTGACAAAAGTAGAAGTAAATTGTACTCTGATTAATCATGGCATCAAAGCAGAAAGCATGGTAAAATGCATAGGCCAGACCGGAGTAGAGATG
>CAYYQJ010000320.1:0-4630 GCA_964473775.1 uncultured Bacteroidales bacterium
CCCATCTTCGTTCAAAGGGAAAGTGTATTCCACATCAATACCAGGATACAGATTACGGTAGGTTATCTTTTTATAAACCTTCACTTTGATGGTTCCGTCGGTGCCTACCGGATAAGTGTAATAATAGCTTTCGGGCAACTGAGCATCCACAACAACATCAGTATTTGAACCTTCCCATAAAGAACTTACAATAATGGTTTTTTCTTCTATTTCATCCTTATCAGTCACACGCGGATGGTCATTATCTTTTTGCATTTCCATCCTTTCTTTGCGCTCTTTTTCTTCTTTTTCGGCGCCTCCTTTGGGTTGTTCTTTCTCCTTATACTTATAAATAATTCCCTTTGGAGTGAAATAAGCATCCACTTTTCCGAATTTTGCGCTGAATAATATCGGCAATTTAGTAGTGATATCTTTATCAAACTGCCCCTTATTCTCCACAAATATCTTGTAATCGAAGGGATTTATAGACCAGTTGGTTTTGTAATCCTTACACTCGTTGTTCGAGGTAGAGGTATTAGAAGATAAGGTATTAGAGGTGGTTTGTCCATTTACTATGCCCGAAAAGAACAGGCAAAAGGCACAAAGAACGGCGAGGAAAATTTTCTGAAACGGAGTATTATTACAGATCATCTTAATGTTAATAAAAATTAAAAGTACTAGTTGAGCAGCGTTGTAAAAATATTAAAAAATTTTGATTAAAGAGGTAATTTAATCAAAAAGAATTTCAACACGTACTAATAACGTATTTTGAAGTGCTCTTATTAGTTGAATAAGAAAATAAATATGGAAAGCTGAAAGAAGAGTCTGATAAAGGTCTAAGTTTTATTCCACAATCTCCATAAAATACCTGAACCCAATATCGGTTGCTGATTTGTTGTAATGCTTTTTAGAAGTTATTGTTACATCCCCCCCCACACTTCTCCATCCGCCACCGCAGGCAATTCCTTTTACATCAATCATCTCGGCAACATTGCCACAGGTATTAAAAAGGCCATAGCCATTTGGAAAGTAAGAATCAACTGGAGCCGTTATATCGGCTACATCATTTATTGTGCCTAAAATTCCTGTCCCATAGTCGGAATAAGATACTATTACCTTATTTTGAGCCGAATCATACTTGAGGTTCTCGTCCCCAATGTGGCGATAATTGCACATAACATATCCATTTTCTATTTGCCTGTCGCCCCATGAATAATTTGAGTATTTAAGCCCACCTTTGGCTGCATCTTGCCATTCAGTCAGGGTTGGCAAACGGAAGATTACCTTTTTATATTTCCTGTCGGGAAAAGAATTATAGGTGTTTGTTAGCCATTCGCAAAACAAAGTGGCAGCTTCATAAGAAACATTTACCAAAGGATAATTGGCATAAGCCGGATGCCGGAAATAGTAATCAACATAGGGAATATTATATGCCAGACTATCTTTCCAGTTTAGTGAATCAATCAAAGCTTTTTTGACTTGTTCAGTTTTGCCATTAGCTTGCAGGCTTTGCAGAAATTGCAAATAGATGCCATTCGTCACTTCATATTTTCCGGCATAAAATTTATCGGTAATCTTTGAAACTGATTTTTCAATCATTTTACATCTTACCTTTTCATTGGTCAAACTTTTTTTATTTACAAACGACATTAGTGTAACGCTGGCTATTAACGCGAGAAGGAAATGTTTTGATTTCATAGGAGTGTTTCTTACAGTTAAATTGTTCAATTATTCTAACCTTATACGTTAGAATTTTTGTAAGGTTATCCGTTTCAAATAACCAATCAAAATTCTTTATAATCCTTTTTTTTAAACAACTTGGAACTCCAATCTTATAACTCCCAACTCTAATAATTCTCAAATGTTCAAATTTAATAAGTATCTCATTAAGTAGTCATAATATGGCCATTCATTATCAAATTTTAGATTAAAGTCGCCATTGTGATGGTTTTTTTGTAATTTTGCAAGTAAGCTACTAAATAAATTTTTCTAAAATTTAAAACCATGCTAAACTTAGGTACACTTCGCAAAACTTTATTTTTTTCTTTCATATTGATTATCATGTGTTCAAACGTGGTAATATCACAAAACAGAATAGACTTTGGTCTCTTTTATACTTCCACTCCCAATCAATTGGCTGTTAAAATTCGGCCGAACTATACGCTTAGTACCAATCAGTTATTAACTAATGTGCAATTTACAATCCGTTGGCCGGTTAGCAGCGGGATAACTGAAATAACCTCAGATAATCCAATTTATCCTTACATTATGCTTCTTCAGGGATCCACTATAACTGATGGCGCTTATTATTATCAAATATGGGCTACACCTGGAGGCAACACAGTGAAATGGACAGCAAACGCTCAAATCACTATTCAAACATTCACCTATACAGGTTCCATTTGTCCTTTCTTTGAAATTGCTCATGATGCTTTTGTACAAAATGATACTATAAATGGCGACTACTATATCGAAATAAATGGGGCTTCAAATTTAACGGGCAGCATTTATTATACAGCTGTTCCGGCACCAACTGGCAGTGCTGTTCAGTATTTTTGCAGTGCATCCACTGTTGCCGATTTGGTTGCTAATGGACCTGCAATCAAGTGGTATAGTGCGGCGTCGGGTGGAAGTGCTCTGTTGACAAACTTGCCTTTGGTGCAGGGGACTACTTATTATGGATCTCAAACTATCAATGGTGTTGAAAGTACCAGCCGATTGGCCGCTACTGCCTATTTTGGTACAAACAAAACATTTAACCTGAAGCTGTTTTTTGAAGGCTTGTATGCCGGAAATGGTTTGATGAATGAAACAAAAATAGACGCAAACACACCTCAATGGGGAAGTGGTATTGCTGACAAAATAACCGTTGACTTGCATAATGCCTACAACTATAGTCTTATTGCTTACCAAGCCACAAATGTTAACCTTTCGACTTCCGGAAATGCAAGCCTTACCATTCCTTGTACTTTAAATGATTCTTATTATATTGCAATTAAAAATCGCAATAACATAGAAACTGTTAGCAGCTTGCCTGTTTCGTTTGCCGGAAACACCATCAGTTATAATTTTAGCAGTGCTTCAACTCAGGCTTATCATAATAATCTTATGCTGGTATCGGGGGGATATTATGCTATTTATTCTGGCGATCTTAATCAGGATGGTATTATCGATGGTACCGATTTGGCTACAGTGGATAATGCTTCTTCGGCTATTTTAAAAGGTTTTAATATCGAAGATGTAGATGGTGATGGAACTGTGGATGGTACCGACCTGGCCATTGTTGATAACAACGCTTCTAATATAATAAAGAAAAGAACTCCTTGATTTTAAGTAAGGGTAGAATCGAAACTGTGTTTTGTAAATATTCCTAAATTGTAAGAGGAGGAATACTTCTGTTTTTTTATTTATTGTTTTCCAGTCAACGGGTTATACTCACAAACTCCCAAATCGCCAATCTCAAACTAAAAATCTCAAATCAAAAATCAGTATTCTAATTATTTTTTTATAATTTTGTACTTAAGTAAATAAAGAAAAATTTAAGCCATGCAAAACTTTGTAGCTATAAGTAAAAGTATACTTGTTGCCATTATATTGGTTATTATTGGTTTGTTTGATGCATCTGCTCAAAACAAAATAGACTTTGGCATTTTTTCATCTTCAACTCCTAATCAGATGGAAATTAAAATCAGGCCAAATTATGCAGAAAACGGCACTCATTATTTAACTAACGTTCAGTTTACTATTAAGTGGCCTGTAAGCAGTGGTATCACTTCGCTTACTGCCGGAACACCCATTTATCCCTTTCTGTTGGCAACAACAGGTTCAATATTAATAGATGGCAATTATTATTATCAAACCTGGGTTTCCCCTGGCGGATATGCCGTTACATGGACAGCCAATCAGCAAATTGTTATACAAACATTCACTTATACGGGCAGCGTTTGTCCTTATTTCGAAATTGCGCATGATGCTTTTGTGCAGGGCGATTTAATAAATGCAGATTATTATATCGAAGTTAACGGAAACCAAACCCTCACAGGGTCTATTTATTACACTGCCACTCCCGCTCCATCGGGCAGCGCTGTGCAATATTTTTGTAGCGCCAGCACTGTTGCCAATTTAGTGGCTGATGGAACTGATATCAAATGGTACAATGCCGCTTCGGGAGGCAATTTGTTGGCCTCGTCCACAGCTTTGGTAAATGGCACCACCTATTATGCCACACAAACCATAGCAGGTGTTGAATCTACCACCCGTTTTGCTGCAACTGCTTATTATGGAAGCAATAAAGCCTTCACTCTTAAATTATTTTTTGAAGGATTGTATGCCTCAAATGGAACAATGATTGAAGCAAAAATCAGTGGCAGTTCGCCAAAATGGGGTGCAGGAATTGCCGACAAAATTACTGTAGCATTGCACGATGCTGCCAATTATAGCCATACTTTATACGAAGCTACCGATATCAATCTTTCCACTGCAGGCAATGCAAGTCTTTCTGTGCCTTGCACCATCAACGGCAACTGTTATATCGCAATAAAAAACCGCAACAGCATAGAAACCGTTAGTGGAACAGCCGTTTCTTTTGCCGGAAACACCATCAGTTATAATTTCAGTAATGCCGCAGGACAGGCCTATGGTAACAACCTCA
>CAYYQJ010000321.1:0-4629 GCA_964473775.1 uncultured Bacteroidales bacterium
ACACGGCTCTGAACACTCTTTCCCTACACGACGCTCTTCCGATCTGATATTTCTGTTATGATTGAACTCTCACAAAACGGAAAATATTTCAAGCTATTTAAAACAAGTGATGAATACCAATTGGCTGAAAATATGGAGTGGTATTTAAATGAAAGAAATTATTCTACAATTGAAAAACAAATTGAGGATTCTTATAATTATGCAGTTTGTAAATATGCATACGATAAGTATGTAGAGTTATTGTCATATGCGTACAATGTTTAGAAAAGCGAGAACATTATTAAATAAATTTAAATTCTTTTTTGGAAGAACTCCTAAGATTGATAATTCTTCTGATTATAGAAAGTTTATTCCTGAACCTTATTCATCAGTTCTATTAATGAGTGCTGATTTTGAACTTGCTTGGGCCCCAAGATATGATAAAAATGAAAAGGACCCTTTAAAATTTGCCATACAAAAGGCTCAACAAGAACGAGAAAATTTCCCAAAAATTTTGGAGTTATGCGAACAATCAAATATTCCAATAACTTGGGCTACAGTTGGCCATTTGTTTCTTGAAGAATGCAGTAGGGAAGGCAATTGTATTCATTCTGAAATTCCCGCTATTCCTAAATATAAGGGTCCTTTCTGGAATTTTGCAGGAGGAGATTGGTTTGAATATGATCCAGGAACAAATTTGAATCTGGATAATAATTGGTATGCTCCAGATTTAATAAAAAAAATACTTGAATCGAAGATTCCCCATGAAATAGGCTGTCATACTTTTTCGCATATTGATTGTCGTGAGGAAGCTTGTTCCCCTGAATTAATGCGAGCGGAACTCAAAACTTGTAAAAAATTAGCTGAGGGATTAAATTTAAAGCTAGAATCATTTGTGCATCCAGGGCATACAATAGGGAACCTTGATGTTCTCGTGGATGAGGGATTTACAAATTTTAGAACCGATTATAGAAATGTTTTAAGTTATCCAAAAAAACTCAATAATGGGTTATGGGAATTTGAACAAACTGCGGAGTTGGCTTTTAGAAGTGATTGGTCAATTGCTTACCATAAATATAGGTATAAAAGAATTATTGAAAGGGCAATAAACTATCATACATTGTGTGTATTATGGTTTCATCCTTCATTTGATTCATTGATTATTAAGGAAATCTTACCGGATGTTTTTGAGTTTATCAATAGGAATAAAAACAATATTTGGGTCACAACACATAAAAAATATTGTGATTGGCTGAATAATAATAGTTAGTATAGGTTGAGAAATAAACATAAAATTAAAGCAGTTGTATTTGGCTTATTTGAAACGGGTTTAGGAGTTATACGAAGTTTGGGACAAAAAGGGATCAAAGTAATTGGTGTTGATTTTAAGAAAGATATTGGTTGCTATTCCCGTTATGTTACACCATTGAAGTGTCCTCACCCTTTGTTAAACGAAGCCGAGTTTTTAGATTGGATAGCTTTAGAGTTTTCTTCAAAAACAGAAAAATATCCAGTATTTTTCACATCTGACGATTTTCTTTTCGCATTTTCAAAAAACCGAGAACAACTTAGTAAATACTTTTTTTTCAATTTGCCTAATCATAGTATTTTGGAAAGGATTTCAAATAAATTTAGCCAGTTTCAACTCGCGAAGAATGCTGGAATTGAAGTTCCTGAAACTTTTGTTGTCAATAATGTTATTGAATTAATTGAGTTTTCCAAAATTAATATAACTTTCCCTTTATTTATTAAAGGGTTGGACGTGAATTTGTGGAGAAACAAAATTAGTGACTCTGTAAAGGGCTACCTAGTAAACGATGTTAGTGAATTTATCGAAAGAACATTAAAAATTATTGAGAAAGAAGTTCCTGTAATTATTCAAGAGGTAATTGAAGGACCGGATACAAATCATTTCAAATATTGTAGCTATGTTTCGTCAAGTGGAAATATTCTTGGAGAATTTACACTTCGGAAAATACGGCAGAATCCAATACATTTTGGAGTTGGTGCTGTTGTAGAAAGTATTGAAAAACCTGATTTAATAGGAATTGGTAGAAAACTATTTTCTTCTATTGGATTTAATGGGATAGGTTCTGCTGAATTTAAATACGACAACAAGGATGGGAAATTAAAACTGATTGAGATCAATCCACGCTACTGGCAACAAAATTATTTATCTACATTTTGTGGTGTGAATTTTCCTTACCTGAATTATCTGGATTTATTACTGGAATCTCCGAAAAAAATAATTATATTTGAAGCAGACGTAAAATGGGTGAATTTGTATATGGATTTTGACTCTTTCATTAATTACAGGAAAGAAGGTGTACTAACCTTTTCATCATGGAGGAATTCATTGAAAGGGAAGAAATGTTACCATGATTTTATCTTGAGTGACCCTCTTCCTGTCCTTTATGAAATTAGTTTTGGGCTGAAATTTATTAAACTTCCGTTTTACCTTTGTAAAAAGCTTTTCAAATAATGCAAAAAACTGCACTAATAACAGGAGGTTTTAGCGGTCTTGGAAAAGAACTTGCACTTACATTAATAAATTATGGAGTTGCTGTTGTTGTAATTGATAAAGTTCCAAAGGAAAAATTAGATAATGAATATGTTGCACGACTAAAAAAATATATTGAATTAGATCTGTCAGATTTAGATGCTACAAAAAGCTCAATTGAGCAATACTTTATGACAGAGCAATTGGTTATTGATATCTTTATTATAAATGCCTTCCCTAGAATATTCAATGATTTTATTAAATTCAATGATTTGGAAATTATCCAATTTGTAAATACCGCATTTTCGAGTCATTTAGTTTTTGCTAATTATTTTTTAAAAAAAATGCTGGCTGTAAATTACGGAAGAATTATTATTATTAGTTCTAAATCTGCCATACAGGGTTATTCATCAGGTTCGTTATATTGTAGCCTAAAGGCAGCATGGATCATTTTTCATGAATGTCTGCAAAAAGAACTCAATAACAGTAATAAAAATGTTACAATTACTACAATTTGTCCAGATTCATTTTCTGATTTAGAAAATAATAAGAATTCTCAATATGAGTATATTTTATGTGCAATAAAAAAACGAGTAATTAAAGCAATATCACATAAAAGCTCAAAGCTTTTATTTATTACTACTTTTAAAACAAAAATAATTCTTAGTCTGCAAATTTTAGAAAAACTAATCAAACTCTGGTAAATGATTTTTGACATATTCCTTTCCATCGACTTGAACGCTAATTCTCCATTCTATCCTGAACACTTAAAGTTCAAGGATGAGCCGTTTTATAATAGTATTCAAGGCGCAGAAGAATCCTTGGAGTATAAAAATGGCTATGCTACTTGTCTTTACCGAAGGAAATATGATGAGAGTTTTTACACAGTAGGAAATCTTAAAATATGGGTTTTTGGATATGTTTTTACAAATAAAAAATATGCTGCTTCAAATGGAAAAAAATCTTGGAAAATTGATGCAAAGGAAATTTTAAAATTGTATATAAATGATAAGAAAAACTTCGTTCATCATTTGAAAGGTTCTTTTGTTTTAGTATTTTTAGACGAAAAAAATAATAATGTAACGATTATAACAGACAGGCTAAATGTTTTGCCCTTATATTATGCATTTGAAAAGGGAAAACTCATTGTATCGTCGAATACTGCTTTTATCCTCAAGACTGAGTGGGTAAATAAGGAGCCTGACAAATTAGCATTTGCCATGCAATATTTGTTTGATTATATGTTGGGCGAATATTACTTTGTTCAAGGCATCAGAAGATTTGAGAATTCTGGAATTTATACATTTAACGCTCAGGAAATACAAAAGTCCTTTTATTGGGATGTTTCGGAATTGTACCATAAAAATTTATTGCCTTCCACAAAGTCACTTGATTTATTAGCCGAGGAATTAAAAGAAAATGTAAATCTTAACGTAAGCGATGCTGAAAAATTCCTAATTTCCCTAACAGGCGGGTTTGATGGGAGAACCAATCTTGCTATGCTTGAGGACTCGAAAGTCGCATTCAAATGTTATTCTTATGGTATGAGGGGGAGTAAACAAATAGAAGTACCTCAAATTATTGCACAAAAAACAGGAGTTGATTATGAGTCAATTATGCTCGAACAGGAGTTTTCGGATCTCTATCATGAAAATACGCTTAAAGCAGGATATTTTTCAAACGGTACCGCTCCAGTAGGTTTTTGTAACATTCCATACGCATTTGAAAAACTATCTACTTATTCTGATGTTATTTTGACAGGTCTTTTCGGAAGTGAAATTTTACGTCCTTTACACAATAACGGAATTCAGGTTAATGATCAGTCCTATTCAATTTTTTTAAACGATGATCTTTCTAAAGGCGTTGAAGAGGCTATTTTAAATGTGGAGAAGAATTGTTTTTTACAAAATAATTATCTTCGTGAATCACAGGGACAATTAATAAACTACTTTAATGAACAGTTCTTCGATAAATATAATTCCTTTGACAAAATTACTCGTTTCTTCTTTTTTATTATTCAAGAAGGAATTCGTAAATATTTTAGTCAAGAGATATCTATAGAAAGAGTTTACGTTTCAACTAGGTTCCCTTATTTTGACAATGACCTTATTGATTTAATATTCCAAACACCCTGGGCGGGTATGTATAAT
>CAYYQJ010000322.1:0-4620 GCA_964473775.1 uncultured Bacteroidales bacterium
CAAACCATTTACGGTTGTGCGAATCAACGGCAATTTTGTTAATGAAAAAGCTGGGCACACAAGAGTTTAATGGAGTATATGATTCCCATAAAGGGCCATCCCAACGCGTGATGCCATTGGCAGTGGCAAACCAATACACTTTTTTATGGTCCATGCAAATGCGATAGTCGGTGAATTTTTGCAATCCGGAATTCTCTGAATCCATCATGCTCCAGATATCGTTACTTATCTTAATCAATCCACTCCAATACACTATCCAAACATTATCAGAGGCATCAGTATAAACCGAATTCACCTGATTGTTGGGTAGTTTTGAATTGCTTTTATTATAAACCGTCCATTTGGTATCATCAAATTTTGCAAATCCATTGCCTGTGGCCAACCATTTGTTGTTTTTACTATCAACTGCAATTGCATTGATGGGATTGTCGGGTAGTTGAGAGTTTTTGGTATTATAAGCCATCCATACTTTCCCATTGAAAGAGGTGAGTCCATTATCAGTAGCAAACCACAGTACTTCGTTTTTATCCTGAACAATATCTGTAATATGAATGTCGCTGAGTGCGCAATTTTGCGGATTGTAATTCACCCAGGTGGTATCATTATATTTATACACACCATGATATCGGGTTCCTATCCATTTCACATTGTTGTTGTCTATAAAAATTGTGGTAACAAATTTGTCGTTAAGTCCTGAATTGGTAGAATCAAATATTCTGAAATCAATCCCATCATAACAAACCAGCTTGCCTCCAAAAAAACAATCGCCTGTGGCAAACCAAACATGATCGTTTTGGTCGATAGTCAGTGTTTTAATGATGTCGTCGGGGATGTTTGTGCCATGTGTTTCAAACACCTTGCAATTAATAGTTGTTTTCTGAGCAAAAGCTGTGTGTAGCCCGGCTAGAACCATCAGGCTGATTAGTATTATTTTTCTCATGGTTTCTTAGGTTTGTATTTACTGATTTGCAAAATCCTTTGTGCATCTTTAATCTCTACAAGTTTTTTCAGATTCACCTGACCAGTGTTGCGCATATAGTCTCTGAGAATCTGCCATCCCACCCAGCTTCCGGTGCGGGGAGGAGAATCTTTTCCAAAGGCATTGGTAAAAGGTGCATCATTAAAAAACTTCAGGAAACTTCCGTAATCTTTGCTGTAAAGCATTTTATTATCAATAAAAAATGCCCACATTTTCGCCTCATTGGTATTACACCAATCCAGTTGTTTCTTCGTATATTTAATCTTTATTGTATCCGAAACTTCAGGAAGCAGCGCATCAATAAACAACTGCATCTTACCGTTATACACCATGTGGTCTAAACAAGTGGCATCTTTTAAATCCTGATAAGCATAGTATTTAGCAATGGCTTCAGCACAATCGCGGGCTATATATTCTTTAGACATGCCGTAACGGATAAAATTCGGCAACTGATAATCTTTATAAAAACTATTGTCTTTTCCCAAATACAAATCCAATGAAATCAACAGAACGCTATCGGCATAAATAACTTTTCTATCGAAATCAAGGCCGGAGATATAAGTATAAACCTTTGGGATTTTGCGGTCAGGGAAATAATAGGCAAAACAGGAAAGCATATCCGAAATCTCGTTTTCAAGAGGAACTATGTCAGGAAAAATTTTCTGAATTTCCTGATATCCTTTGATAATCTGCGGATCGTTAATATAAGTGCTTAGTTGCCTGAGGTTGTCTTTATCATCCAGATCGCCATCCAGAAAAAAACTGTATTTGGGTTTTATGCGCTTGAGTTCGTTCTGAATGTCTTTTTTATTGATGCCAAACAAATCCTTATCATAACGATTGATTTTGATGTGTACTTTCTTTTCTATCTTAGGTGTATCAAGTTTGTTATCTTTCTTATGATTACAACTGCACGAGCTCCAAAGAAAAATGCATAGTATTGTGGTGCTTAAAATTAGGATTCTTTTCATCAAAAGGTGTTTGTAATTTTTTTACAAATTTATTATTTAAACTGATTTTACCGTTGCTTATTGTATTAATTTTGTAAAATTCAATAGAATTAGTTTATGAAAAAGATTTTAGTTTTCGGTTTTTTAATAACCATGTTTGTTTTTACTTATGCTCAGGAACGTTCGTTTAATTTTGGTTTGCACGGCATTCCAAGTCTGAGTTGGATGAAATCTAATGTTACCGATGAGGTTTATAAATCCGATGGTGCTACCATGCACATGGGATATGGCGCTGAGTTTAATTATTTCTTTGTTAAGAATCTGGGTATTGGCACCGGTATCGATATTGTTTATACAGGCGGGAAATTGAAATATCGTACTGCCATGGATATTGAAACAATCTCTTATAATGGAATAACCACTCGTAAATACAGGCTTCAATATCTGCAAGTTCCTTTGGTATTTATTGGAACTACGGGAAATCTGATGGAGAAGTTTGCTATTTATGCCAAATTCGGCATTGGAAGTTCTTTTAAACTCAGTGCAAAAGCAAGCGATAGTTTTTTGAAAGACATTTCTCCCGAGGCACCTGTAAGTTTGAATACCAATATTGCCAAGCAGGTTAGCTTTATCCGCGAATCTATGATTATCGGCGTGGGTGCTACTTATAAAGTGGCTAAAATCATCACCGTTAACGTTGGCCTTACTTACAACAATGGTTTCACAGATGTGTTGACAGGCACCAACGGAGCCAAACCCGAAATCAAGGAAAATGCCAAGGTAAATTATTTCGATTTGTCGTTTGGCCTCTTATTTTAATACGGTTTCGCTATGAAAATTACCCTGGCTCAGTTGAACTTTCATGTCGGCAACTTCGAGTCGAATGGTCAGAAGATAATCAACACCATTGCGGAAGCTAAGGCTCAGCAGTCGGATTTGGTTGTTTTTCCTGAACTTGCCGTGTGTGGATATCCGCCCCGCGATTTTCTGGAGTTCAGCGACTTTATTCAGCGTTGCCAGCAAACCATTGATACCATAGTAGCCCATTCTGATGGCATTGGTGTTATCGTGGGTTCGCCTTCGGTAAATCCAGATGAGGCTGGCAAAGATTTGTTTAACTCGGCTTATTTTATTTATAACAAGCAGGTAATATTTGTGCAACATAAAACTTTGTTGCCCAATTATGATGTTTTTGACGAATACCGTTATTTCGAGCCAAACCGCAGCTTTAATATCTGCGAATTCAAGGGTTATAAAATTGCGCTCAACATTTGCGAAGATTTGTGGAATGTGAATCACAATCCCATGTATGTGGTAGAACCTATGGCCAAAGTGGCGCATTTTCAGCCCGATTTGCTCATCAATATTGCCGCTTCGCCTTTTCATTATCAGCAGCATCAAATCCGTAAGGAAATATTGCAAACCAATGCCATAAAATATAATCTGCCTGTGGTTTATGTAAATCATGTGGGTGCGCAAACCGAACTGATTTTCGATGGCGGCTCTATGGTGTTGGATAAATCGGGCAACACTTTGTTGCAATGTCCGTTTTTTGAAGAAAAGTGTATCACTTTTGATTTAACAACTCAAAACCATGCATCTGCCGTAAACAAAACTTATACCGAAACCGAATTGATTTATCAGGCTTTGGTGTTGGGTGTGAGGGATTATTTTGTCAAAATGGGTTTCAAAAAGGCTGTGTTGGGACTTTCGGGTGGCATTGATTCGGCCCTCACTATGGTGATTGCCTGTGAGGCTTTGGGAGCCGAAAACGTGTTGGGTGTGTTGATGCCTTCTCAGTTTTCGTCGGCGCATTCGGTGGAAGATGCCATTCAAATGGCCAACAATCTCGGCTGTGGATATCAAATTGTGCCCATCAAACCTGCTTACGATTCGTTGGAAGAAACATTGCAGCCCTTGTTTGCAGGTCAGGCTTTTAATATCACCGAAGAAAACATTCAGGCCCGCATTCGTGCGGTGATTCTGATGGCTATCTCCAATAAATTTGGCTATGTTTTGCTCAATACTTCCAACAAAAGCGAGGCGGCTGTGGGCTACGGAACCCTTTATGGCGATATGTGCGGCGGACTTTCGGTGTTGGGCGATGTGTATAAAACCCGTGTTTACGAATTGTCGCGCTATGTAAACCGACATCAGGAAATCATTCCGCAGAATACCATAACTAAACCGCCTTCAGCCGAACTGCGTCCCGACCAAAAGGATTCGGACTCTTTGCCCGACTATGGCATATTGGATGAGATTTTGTTTCAATACATAGAGCAACGCCTGGGCCCCAACGAACTGATTGGTATGGGTTATGATGCCGCTGTGGTGCAACGCATACTGAAACTGGTAAACACCAGCGAATTTAAACGCTATCAAACCCCACCCATTTTGCGTATCACCCCCAAAGCCTTTGGCATGGGCAGGAGGATGCCGATTGTGGGGAAATATTTATCTTAGGGTTGCGTTGAACATTGAGAATTTTAAAAATGTTCAATGTTCAACACACAATTTTCAATGCTCAACGGTCGTTCATCATCAAAACTGAAATCTAAATCAATCTATTAATAAATTGAAGTTTACCATGATTTTCTCTTCCCAAACAAAAAATATTTTGATTATAAAACACGAGTCGTATTATTTATGTAATCATTTATCAATATTTCCACTATGTCAGAAAATCTAGCT
>CAYYQJ010000323.1:0-4599 GCA_964473775.1 uncultured Bacteroidales bacterium
CCTCCATTGGTAGTTTTGAATAACCTGCCACTACGCACTGCTGCCAGCATGGTCAGGCCATTTGAAGAAACACAAACAGCAGACCAGTTTTTATCCAAAGCCAGTCCGGTCGGAGTCGTTTCGCTCCAGTTTAAACCGCGGTCGACCGACTTGTAAATACGGCCACTCTCTATCGCTGCCAGCATGGTGGTTCCATCAGCCGAAAGTGAAACAGTGTTCCAGTTTTTATCACTATTTCCGGCAGGTCGTGTTTCACTCCATGTGGTTCCGCCATCGAGCGATTTGTAAAGACGGCCACCGTACACGCATGCCAGCGCGGTGGTTCCATCGGAAGATATGGAAACACTTTGCCAGTAATTGAATGGCTGGGCTTCGCTCCAGTTGTCAGCAGGCTGCCATGCTACTGTAGGTTTATCAACAGGTATTCCGCTGGCAGTAGCACTATAAGAAGTCTCTGTACTACTACCGTTGCGGGCTTTTACTTCGAAAGTATAAGTAGTTCCTGTTGTTAAGCCAGTTACTGTTTTGGTTCCCCATGCAGTAGCAGTTTGCCACACTGCACTTCCGCCAAGCGTTCCATTGGCTTGTAGATAATTTGTTGTGGAAGTTTCGTTGATACAGAATTCTGTAGTTGTAGGATTGCTATTTACATTAATAGTAACATCTAAAGTAGTAGCAGTAGCATTATTTACAGTAGGAGCATCAGGCACGTTAGCTAATGTCCAGAAATCGACCCGGGCGCTGTATCCTGTTCCATAAGTATTTGTGGCATGAGCTATGGCATTATAATGCGTATTAACTGCTAGCCCTGTTAAAGAAGAGGTGAAAGCACCAGTCCCAAAACTACCTGTTTCAGACACATTAGTTACCCCTGAAGCACCTATTGTTTTATCAGTATTGGTATAAGCATACCATATATTTCCTCTTGTAGTAGGATTGATGCAATTAGTTGCAGTGATGTTTCCATTAGCAGTTGCAGTAGTAGAAGTAATACTACTTGCTGGTTGGCTGATGATGGTAGGAAAAGAACATGAATTTAACGAACCTGTCGCATACAAATATTGGGCATAGATATCAAAATTACTTTGTCTTCCGTCCTGCCAGGTAATAATGGCTCCGCCAATACCATCTGAAACGAGGACAGGAACAGTCTTATTGCCTGTAGCTGTGCTAATACCCACACCGTTGGCTGTCCATTGAACAACCCCCGATGCATTAATACGCTGAGCGTAAATATTTCCCTGGCCAGGATAACCCTGCCAAGAAATGATGGCTCCACCAGAACCATCTGAAATGATGGTTTGAGAAGACTTATCGTCTGAAGTGGTAGAAATTGCCACACCATTGGCTGTCCATTGCACTACCCCCGATGCATTGACATGCTGGACATATATATTAGCAAAATACGCCCATCCCAATCTATAGTCCAGCCAGGTAATAATGGCTCCGCCAGAATTGTCTGATGTGATGAGAGGATTAGACTGACCGATAGCAGCGGTAGAAATAGCTGCCCCATTGGTTGTCCATTGCAAAGCTCCCGATGCATCGATTCGTTGGGCATAAATATCAGACTTAGTACCCGACCTATAGTCTTGCCAGGTAATAATAGCTCCGCCAGAACCGTCTGAAACAATGATTATAGAAGACTGATCGCCACTAGCTGTGCAAAGAGCTACTCCATTGGCTGTCCATTGCACCACCCCCAATGAATTGATTCGCTGGGCATAGGCTTTCCCGTTAGAATAAGTGTCAATATCTTTCCAAGCAATTATGGCTCCGCCCGAACCGTCTGAAACGATAACAGGAGTATATTGATAGTTTGTTGTAGTGCTAATAGCCACCCCGTTGGCTGTCCATTGCACTGCCCCCGATGCATTGATGCGCTGGGCATAGATATCATAATTAGTATTGGATCTGTTGTCTATCCAGGTAATAATGGCTCCGCCTGAACCATCTGCAACGATGGTTGGAACATCTTGATTGTAAGTAGCTGTGCAAATAGCCACCCCATTGGCTGCCCATTGCACTACCCCCGATGCATTGATGCGCTGAGCATAGATATCATAATTAGTATTGGATCTTTTGTCCACCCAGGTAATAATGGCTCCACCCGAACCATCTGCAACGATGGTTGGAACAGATTGCTCGTATGCAGCTGTGCAAATTGCCACACCGTCGGTTGTCCATTGCACTACCCCCAATGAATTGATACGCTGAGCATAGATATCAAAATTAGTATTGGTTCTATAGTCCTTCCAGGTAATAATATATCCACCCGAACCGTCCGAAACGATATTAGGATTCATCTGATCACCACCAGAAGTACAAATAGCAGTGTTCACAGTGGGGTCGCTGCTCCATTGTGCATTAGCATTCATTACTCCTAAGAAGAACGCTACAAGAAGAATTGATTTGAATAACATTTTTTTCATTGAACATTGTTTTTTAACTCCCCTACTCTATTAAGGCTTTTCAGGTATTCGCCTCCCATTTTTTAACACTTGATTTGGGAGCAAGCAGTTTAAATCAGCAGCAAAAGTAATATCAATCCTTCATAAGCTACTTTCAAAAACATACTTTTTTCAGTCAAAATCATACTTTCTACAATCAAAATCATTCTTTTCTCTCAAAATCGAACTTATTAATCAGAATTAACTATTATTTGTAGTTTTGAATTAAAAGATTTATTTATCTTTGCCGAAAATACCTATCTACAGTATGTACAGAATCTATCTTTTTTTCTTCTTTCTGACAACTTTAAGCGTGACCGTCACGCCTCAGACATCTTTTTCAGACACTACAGTGAAGCGAATGCTGAAACAGCAAAAATATAAGGAAGCCGCCCAAATAGTAAATGACCGATTGGCGAATAGCAAACCTGGCGATATTCACTCACAGCTATATTATAACAACAGTCTTAGCATCATTCAATTCAGATTGGGTGATTTCGGCTTGGCAAAAAAATATGCATTGAAATCAATGAGTTTAGTGCCAAAGGCTACCGATTCTGTCTTGATAAGCGAAGCCTGGCGCGTTAGCTCTTATGCTTATAATCGCAGCGGAAACTTGGATAGTGCTTTATATTTTGCTGAGAAACTGCTGGATTATTCAAAAAGGAAAAAAGATAATACCCAATATCGTATTGCGCTAATCTCGGTAGCCACCATATATGCTCAAAACAATCAATTTGGAGAATCCTTAAAGCGCTATCAGGAAGTAGCAGCTTTGAGCATAAAGATTCATGACACTGCTGCATTCGCTGTCAATAACTTAAATCTGGGAATCTCTTTTTTAGAACTGAAACAATATGATAGTTGTGTTTTTTATCTAACTAAAGCCGAACCTCAAGCCATTCAACAGAAGAATTTTGATTGCCTAACTGTAGTTTATGGTTCTTTATCCGATTGTTATTTAACCATGAAAAACAAAGTATTGTGGAAGAAATATTTGTTATTAGCAGGCGAAACAGCCGAAAAAGCAGGAAATTATCAATATGTTGCCACGCTTAACTGCAATCTTACCGAAGAAGCCCTTTCGCGGGATGATTATAAAGAAGCCTATAGTTATGGTATAATAGCAGATAAAATTCTGAAGGCTCATCCCTATCCTGTGCTTGAGCAACGTGTGGATAGTATGCTTTATGTATCATGCAAATGGCTTTCAAAGTTTGAAGAAGCGCTTCAATGGTACGAATCATTTGTAAAGAGAAAAAACATCCTGTTAAATGAAAGACAAAGTGCCCGCTTGGAGGAAATGAGTGTTAAATATGATGTGGCTGAAAAGAATCTAATAATAAGTAATCAAGCGATTGATTTATCAAAAAAACAAAATAGAAACCAATTATTAAGTAGTGCTTTGATTATTGTTTTACTCATCTCTCTTGGATTCCTATTCTTTATAATTAAAACCCGAAAGCAACGGAGCTTGCTCTATCAAAAAGAGAAATATCTTGATAAAGAGTTGAAGGAGATTTCTGCATTGAAACAATGGGAACTCGTAAAGGAGTCGGGACTGCCTGTTCAAACCGATACCCTTTCCCAAGAACAAGTACAGCAATTAGATGTTTCAAAGGCTGAATTAAATGAAAACCTTTTGTTTGTCGAATTGCGAGAAGCCATCGAAAAGGACAAATTATACCTAAACCCCGATTTAAACCTTGAACAGGTCATCAAATTACTTGGCACAAACAAAAAATATTTATACGCGGCAATGAGCGAGAGTACTTCGGATAATTTCAGGACACTGATAAATCGCTATCGTGTGAACGAAGCCAAAGACATTATCAGAAAAACAATTCTTTCAAGGGAATTATTAGTGATACCAGAAATTTTTGAATTATCAGGATTTAAATCGGAAGCTTCTTTCTATCGTGCTTTTCGTTTGGTAACCGGACTCTCGCCCAAAGAGTTCGCGAGCGAAGTTCGAAAAGATTATAAAAAGTAAAACGATAGCATCCTTATAAGTTCCCGGCTACCGGGCAATTGCATTCCCCCTTTCCTCATAATCTGTGCGTCCCAGTTGGAACGAGGTTCTACCTCAGTTGGAACGAGGTTCTACCTCCTTCCGTTTATCCCGAAAGGCTCAGCCTTTCCAAAATCA
>CAYYQJ010000324.1:0-4537 GCA_964473775.1 uncultured Bacteroidales bacterium
TCCCTATGTATCTTTTAATAGGGTTGTGGGGTAGTGGTCCTAAAGAATATTCAGCCATGAAACTTACCTTAATGCTTATGGCAGGTTCGGCGCTTATCATGGTTGGATTGTTAGGTCTTTATTTCAATTCTGCACCTGGTGGCGGACAATTGACATGGAATATTCTGGAAATTGCCAAAGTTAAAATTCCTCTCGATAAACAATTATTCTTATTCCCTTTCACCTTTGTTGGATTCGGAGTGTTGGGAGCTTTATTCCCATTCCACACATGGTCGCCTGATGGTCATGCTTCAGCACCTACCGCGGTATCTATGCTTCACGCAGGTGTACTTATGAAACTGGGAGGTTACGGATGTTTCAGAGTAGCTATGTATTTATTACCTGATGCTGCTCACGAATTAAGCTGGATATTCTTAATTCTAACTACTATTAGTGTGGTTTATGGTGCCTTTGGTGCTATCTGGCAGAAAGACCTTAAATACATCAATGCTTATTCTTCAGTAAGCCATTGCGGATTGGTATTGTTTGCGATATTGATGATGAACCGTACAGCGATGGACGGTGCCATCATTCAGATGATTTCGCACGGACTGATGACAGCCCTTTTCTTTGCTTTAATTGGTATGATTTACGGAAGAACACATACCCGACTTATTAATGAGATGGGTGGCCTGATGAAAATTATGCCTTTCCTTGCTGTATGTTATGTTATCGCCGGTCTTGCTTCTTTAGGTTTACCTGGATTAAGCGGATTTGTGGCTGAAATGACCATTTTTGTTGGTTCGTTCCAACATCCGGATATGTTCCATCGTGTGGCAACCATTTTAGCTTGCTCTTCCATTGTGGTAACAGCGGTTTATATTTTACGTGTGGTTGGAATATTACTGTTCGGCCCTGTTAAAAATGACCATTTTTTAGAACTTAAAGATGCCAAATGGTTTGAAAAAGTAAGTACTGTAACCTTAATTATTGCAGTAGCTGGTATCGGGATTTTTCCACTCTGGCTTTCTGATATGATTTACAACAGTCTTTCACCGGTTATACAGCAATTAGCTGCTCATTTTTAATGATTCAATAAATTAGAAAAAATTAAGATAATTATGAATATAGAACAATTTCTTCTTATGAGACATGAAATGGTGCTGGTTTTTCTGGTGTTATTTCTGCTCGTATTAGAACTCGCAATAAAAGAGTCGAACAAGAAAGTGGTTATCCCCATTGCATTGGTTTTATTTTTTATCACTACGGTGGTTGGATTCTTTCCTGTGGAAACCACAACATTGTTTGGTGGCAGTTACACCAACGGACCATTGTATGCTATGATGAAAAACGTGCTGAACATTGGGGTAATGATTATGTTTCTTCAATCAGCAAGTTGGCTGAAAAGAGAAGAGAATGAAGGTAAAATCAGCGAATTCTACATTCTCATCATTTCAACTCTGATAGGGATGAATTTTATGATATCATCAGGTGATTTCCTTATGTTTTATCTGGGATTAGAACTTGCAACCATTCCTATAGCTACTTTGGCTGCTTACGAAAAGTATAAAAACAAATCAGCCGAAGCAGGTATTAAATTGATACTTTCATCCGCTTTATCATCAGGTATATTGTTATTTGGATTGTCCATTATTTATGGAACAACCGGAACCATATATTTTTCGGAAATTGGCGCTAATTTCGGAGCTCAGCCGCTACAGATATTAGGCTTTATTTTCTTTGTCAGTGGTATGGGCTTTAAAATTTCGTTGGTTCCATTTCATTTGTGGACAGCCGATGTTTATGAAGGCGCACCAATCAATGTTACTTCTTACCTTTCGGTGGTTTCAAAGGCAGCCGCAATATTTATTTTCACAATTTTATTGTTTACGGTTTTTAAATCCATAACCATGATGTGGGAAAATCTGTTATACACTTTGTCAGTGTTGACAATGACAGTCGGTAACCTTTTCGCTATACGTCAGAAGAATCTGAAACGTTTTCTGGCATTTTCATCCATTGCTCAGGCAGGTTTTCTGTTGTTGGGGATTATGGGTGCCAGCAGCATGGGGATGACTTCAGTTATTTATTTTGCTCTTATTTACATCTTCTCTAATCTGGCAGCTTTCGGTGTGGTTTCGGCTATTTATGATTATGCCGGAAAAGAAAACATGGACGATTACAATGGTTTATACCTTACCAATCCAAAACTTTCGCTGGTGATGATGCTTGCCTTATTTTCACTGGCAGGTATTCCTCCTGTAGCTGGTTTCTTCGGAAAATTCTTTTTATTCACCTCGGCAGCAAGCCAAGGGTATTATTGGTTGATTCTGATAGCTGTTTTAAACGCTACCATTTCATTGTATTATTATCTGCTCGTGGTAAAGGCTATGTTTATCAATAAAAGCGATGCACCTATAGCATTTTTCAAAAGCCCGGCTACAACCCGTATGGCTTTGATAATTTGTGTGATTGGCTTATTCCTTATCGGATTTTTCAGTCTCATTTACGAGAATATTCTTTCAGTTAGTTTTGGAATTTAATACAGAAATTTATGCCACTCAATAAAGGAAAACACGTTATTTTAGAAATCGGTGGAACCCGATGTTCAGTAGTTGAAGCAGGTACTTCACTCAAACGCATGGAATTTCTGAAAGAAATTTTAACTCTTAACAAATATGATGTCAGAACTTCGATTGAAGCTAAAAAGGTGGAAGGAGCTGACGATACTTATGTGGTTGGAGTTACTGATGAATTGTTCAACCCCGTGATAGAAGTGTATAAACGCAGTCTTTTATCAAAAACCGGCCATAAAATTACTCCTGCCTATTGGTTGCAGATTTCTGATGCTGAAACTGAAGCTGAAGTTACTTATTGGACTTTCTAAGCATATCGTAATTATAATACTTTTCAGGATAGACCTTAAGAAAACTTAGGGTCTATTTTTGTTTTATGGAAACACAATTAAATTCCAAATCCCAAATCCCAAATCCCAAAAAACAAATTACAAATTACAAATTACAAAAAACAATAAACAAAAAACAAAAATCCGAGTCCAGATATAAACCGCGATTCGTAAATTTATTTCGAAGTCATTTCGTCGTATGTCATTTTAGAGATTTCGCTTAGTATTCCAGGCAATTTTGTTTTATCCGGTCCTTTGGTCATCACTCCAATTAAATATGGGTTATGATTTTTAAGATATACAATACCGAATTCGTGTAATTGGGCTACTCCGTCTTCAAATCTTTCTCCAAACTTATGAGCCACTTTGACTGAAGGATCTATACCTTTTAATAAACCATCTTTATAAGTACTCTTTGTAAGAAGGTTTAAAGCAAACTTAGACCACTTCTTTTCTAAGTAGGAGGCATTATACAAAACCCTGAAAAAGCGGGATATAGAGTTTACATTGGCAATAAAGTTTTCGCCTTTTTCGCCTCTGTTTTTATGGTCTGTATTTATTGGGATTTCAAAATCACTGTTAAGTTTTTCGAAAGCAGCACCTTCAGATTGTGCAGCTAAAAGCCAGAAGGCTTCATTGTCGGAGTAAACAATCATATTGTACAGCAGATTCTCTACAGTATAACTTTTCCCCGGTGTAATGGTTTTGTCTTTTATGGTAGCGTCATAATACTCTTTTCCATTGCCTTTAAAAAATAGCTTGTTCTTAAGGATAGAAGGATTGTTTTCTATCTCTTTCAGGTAAATGATAAGCATGGGGACTTTCATCAAACTTGCCGGATCATATAGCTCTTCTGAATTAATTTCAAGATGATTGGGCGACTCATTAAAGCTTTTAATATACACAGATGCTGAAATTAGTGCATTTTCCTGCTGTTTCTTTTTTATATAAGTGGTGATGTTTTTTTTGAGCGACATCAAACTTCCTTCATCATTATAAGTTTCCACCAATAAAAGAGGACGTATCAGTCCGGTATCCTGTTCGCGAACTATCTTTGCACAAGTTTCTAAATCTTTGTTTTGCTTAGCCTCCTCTGTGGCTACCGGTTTTGTTTTTTTTGGATATTCCATGATTAATCCCAGAGATAAAAATGGAACTAACATTAATAGAAGAATGTACAAAGGGATAGGTTTGAATATGAGCTTTTTTGCTTTGTTGGTTGGTTTTTGTTTCGACGGTTGATTTTGATGTTTAGAACTTGACATAAAAATAGTAAATGAAAGTGCTTTGTTATAATGAATTGCGAAGATTTTTTTTGCATTACGAATCTTGCACAAATCATCATGTTAATTGTGGCAAAATTATAAATAAAATTAAAGATTACACAAATAAACTTAAAATAATCTAATATGGGTAAAGGCAAATATATTATGTATTAATCGAAAGATATAAAAACCAAAGTCATTAAAAATAAACCGACTATAAATAGTGCATCTGCCAAACAAAAAAACATAAGAACAAAAATTATTGCGAGCAGAAATTCAATGGAATGAATATAGTATTGCATATCCGTAAAGATAGATAGTAATGTTTATTGGTTCGTCCTGACTTCTGACGCTTTCAATTTTTCAGAAAAAAGCGTTTTGTAATTTA
>CAYYQJ010000325.1:0-4527 GCA_964473775.1 uncultured Bacteroidales bacterium
GTCGGCATTATAAACATATTCCCCAATAATTGTTGAATTCTTTTTCACCTGATGAAGTATTGAATCGCCTGTTAAAACAGTGGCGTCCGGTGGGTCGTTAGTCTTATCTTTTTTGCACGACACACAGGCAATCAACAACAGTGTAAATGATAAAATGCCAAAAATACTTTTCATAATGGGATGTTTTATATTGTTTTATAGAATTTCTAAGTTTTAAAAAGTACATCAAAGATATAAAAAATTTCCAACCTCAGCAGTAGATTGACCAAAAACATTCAATTATTGTTGCAAAACATACCGTTAACCCATTTCAATAATTATCAATATAGAAACTTAGCCCAAAATCTTTCCATTGATTCTTTTCCGAAAAATTTAAAATCCTGCTCTCGTATGTATAATTTTACTAATTTTATAGTCTAAATTTATAAAAACCTAAACTATGAAAAAAACATTTACATTTTTTGCTTCATTCTTTTTGCTGACAATAATGGCAGTTGCCCAAATAACAACGGCTGAGATGCCTGTAGTGGGCACTCATATTGTTTATAAAAACATCAACAAAAATGGTTTCGACCCTTTGATGAGTGTAACAGGTATTGGAGTTTCGTGGGATTATACCAACATCATCGAAAAACCAGATTCTGTAATTCTCGATTATATCGACACTGCCACCACAGCACAGGATACCAGTTTCCCGACAGCCACCGTTGCCGAAGCCTTGCTGCCCGATACAAGCGGACATTTTTATTATCAGATGGGTGCGGGTTTGTTTCAAAGAAACGGGTTTTATGATGCAGCCAATAAGTTGCTTCTTCCTTATGCCGACCCAATGAAAATGCTTGAACTGCCTTTTGTATTTGGAATGAGTTTTACTGAATATTACACCTGTACCAATGGCTCTATTGATATTTCGGGAACCATCTATCCTGCAATTATCGACAATGGTAATTATGCCCCTGATGTGGATGGTTTCGGAACTTTACATCTGCCAACAGGACAGTATAACAATGTGTATCGTTTGGCTTATACCGAAACCTTTACTATCAAAGCCGATATCGGACTCGGATACATGGGCCTAATTGGCATTGACGAGTATGGCTATGAATACTGGAAAGCAGGGCATATAAAGCCCATTCTCACGTATTATAATACCACCACCTCCGACCTGGTACAGGGTGGCACCACCACCACCGTTGGTGTAAGATATAACAAACATGCCATACCCGATGGCCCCAATCCGGGCATTAATGAAAACGATGCAGCGGTCAACATCCGGATTTTTCCCAATCCTTCAGCAGGAATTATTACTATTAATGCACCTTCACTTAAGGGCACAGCCGTTTTTGAGGTGAGCGATATTCTTGGGAACAAGGTGTATTCCGGCAATGTAAATAATAAGCAAACGCAGATAAACCTTTCGTGTTTATGTAAAGGCATATATAACTATAGTCTCACTTCTGATAATTTCAGGAAAAACGGAAAATTGGTTATTGGATATTGATTAGCGGAAATTTCGTTTTAGGACGCACAATGCTGAAATAAACTTTAGTTGACAAATGCCTAGTTTCAAACAAAATAAAAAATGTCTTTAAATGTTTGAAAAATTTCTATCTTTGCAAAAAATTTAATAACATAGAAAAATTAAAATTAAAGTAATGAAAAACACCTTTTTATCAATTTTATCAGTTGTAATGTTGCTTGTAATTATTGCTTCATGCGGACAACACAACAAAAAAGCCAATCTTCAATCAAAGGAAGACTCAATAGCTTATGTTATTGGTGCTAACATTGGTGCTAACCTGAAAAAAAACATGGATGCTGATTCATTAAAATTCAAACCAGAAGTATTAATGCAAGGATTTAAAGATGCATTAGACGGTATTGACAGCACAGTATTAAGCAGCAAAGAAAAAGAAACTGTAATGATGAATTTCCAGAAAGAAATGCAGAAAAAACAAATGGAAAAAATGCAGGCAGCAGCCGGTCCTAACAAACAAGCCGGTGAAAAATTTCTCGCTGAAAACAAAAAACAAGCAGGAGTTATTGAAACTGCAAGCGGATTGCAATATAAAGTAATTAAAGAAGGAAAAGGCAAAACTCCAACCGCTACCGATCAGGTTACCGTTAACTACGAAGGAAAACTTTTAGATGGTAAAATTTTCGATTCTTCTTTCGACAGAAAAAAACCTGAAACATTTGGTGTTACCGGTGTTATCAAAGGATGGACAGAAGCTTTACAATTGATGAAAGAAGGCGGATCATACGAATTGTATGTGAAATCAGACCTCGCTTATGGCGACCAAGGAAATCAATCAATACCTGGTGGTTCAACATTAATCTTCAAAGTGGATCTTGTAAAAATCGAAGCTCCTGCTGCTGATGGTCAGAAAAAAACTGATGACAAACCAGCTAAAAAGAAAACTAAATAATTTATAGCAAATTATAATCAAAAGAAAGCTGTTACTATATTAGGTAGCAGCTTTTTTTTATTTTCTATATCAATTGTTTATAATAATTATCCTAAATTTGCATAAAAATTAAAAAAAAAGAAAGTTTATGAAAAGAAAAATTTTAATTGTTTTGAGTATAGTATTATTTGCAAGTCAAATTGTTTTAAGCCAAACTCAGAAAAAAGATTCGAAAGACAAAGTTGTGTTGAAAACTTTTAACGACACCATCAGTTATATTATCGGTGCAGATGTGGCCGGAAATCTGATGAAAAACAGTATCGAAATCAATAAAGATGTGTTTTTTGCTGCTTTTGCCAAGAAACTTATCAATCAGGATTCGCTTTTTACGCCTGACGAACGTCAGAAAATCATGACCCGTTTCCAACAGGATATCACTGCCAAACAAGCTGCCAAAAGCAGTGCTGAAGCAGGCAAAGGCAAAGCCGAAGGTAAAGCTTTTCTGGAAGCAAACAAAAAGAAACCGGGTGTGGTTGAACTCCCAAGTGGTTTGCAATATAAAGTAATTACCAATGGCACCGGACCAAAACCTAAAGCCGAAGACGAAGTGGAAGTGAACTATGAAGGCAAGTTTCTTGATGGAAAAATTTTCGACTCTTCTTACGACCGCAAACAATCCGTTTCTTTTCCTTTAACAGGTGTGATTAAAGGTTGGACAGAAGGTCTTCAGTTGATGAATATCGGTTCTACTTACGAATTCTATATTCCTTCTGATCTGGCTTATGGCGACAAAGGCTATAGCGACATCCCCGGAGGTGCTACTTTGGTTTTTAAAGTAGAATTGATTTCTATCAAAGCAAAAGAAAATAAGTAAACCCAACATAAATAATCAAAAAAAATGAAAAAGCTATTTACGGTTCCTGTGGTTCTGTTAGCAGGAATTTTTTTAACAACCTGCATCATGTCGGGCTGTGGTAATCAGAAAAAAAATCAGGAAATGGAATTTAAAGAGTTTGTCAAGAAATTTGAAGCAAAGTATATCCCTTTGATTAAGGATTACGCTATTGCATCCTGGAATGCCGAAACTACTGGCAAAGATGAAGATTATAAAAAATCGGCCGATTTGGAATTTCAGGCATCCAAGATATTTTCTAACAAAGAAGATTTCGCGCTTTTAAAGAAATTTAAAGAATCGAAAGAAATTAAAGATCCTTTGCTTGCACGCGAACTGGATGTTTTGTATAACGATTATATGGGTCAGCAGATTGATTCGGTGAAAACCAAAGCCATGATTGATCAGCAATCAAAAATATCGCAGATGTTTAATAGTTTTCGCGCTACGGTGGATGGCAAAACCATTTCCGACAATCAGGTGGATTCTATTTTGCGTAGCAGCACCGACAGCAAATTGTTGGAAGCTACCTGGCTGGCATCAAAAAAATCGGGAGCCAATGTTTCGGCAGAAGTGATCAAACTCGTAAAAATGAGAAACGAAGCTGCCAAAGAACTTGGTTTTAAAAATTATCATGAAATGAGCCTTAAACTCAGCGATCAGGACCCTGCAGAGATTGAAAAACTTTTCGACCAATTGGATAGCCTTACCAGCAACTCTTTCGCTCAATTGAAAAGCGATATGGACGATTATTTTGCCAAGAGATATAAAATCAAGAAAGAAGAACTGATGCCCTGGCATTATCAAAACCGTTTTTTCCAGGAAGCTCCAAAAATTTACAAAGCCGATCTGGATGTGTATTACAAGGATAAAGATGTGGCCACTGTTACCCAAAATTATTACAATAGCATTGGTTTGCAGATTGACGATATGTTGAAAAACAGCGATTTGTTAGAACGCAAAGGCAAAAATCAACATGCATTCTGCACCGATATCGACCGTTTGGGCGATGTTCGCGTGTTGTGTAATGTTAAGAACAACGAAAACTGGATGGGAACCATGTTGCACGAATTTGGTCATGCCAGTTATTCAAAATTCAACGACCGCGATTTGCCTTATATGCTTCGCGATGCAGCACATACATTTACCACCGAGGCTATTGCCATGTTTTTCGGACGCAGATCGGAAGAGCACACGTCTGAACTCCAGTCACCTGAAGCTATCTCG
>CAYYQJ010000326.1:0-4527 GCA_964473775.1 uncultured Bacteroidales bacterium
GATTTCTGCCTGTCTCGTGGGCTCGGAGATGTGTATAAGAGACAGATGGTGTTTTGAACGGCGGTGGTGGCATAGACATCCATAGCCCGTTTCTGACTGAAATTGAAGGCACGCACATCGTCTAAACCTGCAGTATGGTCTTTATGTCCGTGGGTAAACAGAACTGCATCAAGCTTTATGATGTGTTCGCGGAGCATCTGCTGACGGAAATCGGGGCCGGTGTCAATGACCATAGTGGTGTCGTTTATTTCTATATAGACTGATGACCTCAGGCGTTTGTCGTGTGCATCGTCCGACATGCATGTATTGCAATTGCAGCCGATTACCGGTACACCCTGCGAAGTTCCTGTTCCTAGAAATATGATTTTCATCTTTTGCAAAATTAGTTTATTTGAGGGAAACTTAGTGGATTTTTACCACAGAAGTGACGGAGGAGGGACGGAGGAGCACGGAGATTTTTATTTGTTATTTGTCATTTGTGGTTTGCCAGATTGTATTATTGTAATGTCAGATTTATGGTATTGGATTAACAAAAACACGGGTTGGGGTTGATATTTGACAGAATGGTTGGGGGATTTATTAAGGAAAATTAACAAATGCCCGACAAATATTGGTAATAATATTGAATTGTAAAATGAGAATATTCATAGGAATAAATTGGTTTTGAATGAGTTTTAAAAAAAATAAAAAATAGTGCAAATTTATTTGGTGGGCTCAAATATCTTCACGTAATTTGTGCCCAAAATTGATGAAACAAAACTCGTTCTTAAACCAATTATTGCTAACAAAAAAAATTGCAGAAATAGAAGTTTAACTGCTTAAAGAGTACTAATACTAAAATAAAAATAAGAATTATGTCAGCTCATAAAGAAAACCCATCATTGAGCGATCAACTGCACGAAGCCACTGAAATTAAAAGTGCCAAATGTTATCAATGCGGCAAATGTTCAGCAGGTTGTCCTGTGTCCACCGAAATGGAGTATCCTCCGAGTGTGGTAATGCGCTTGCTTCAAACCGAAGATTCACTGAATGATAAAAAGCTATTGAAATCGAATACCATCTGGCTATGTGTTTCGTGCGAGATGTGCCTTTCGCGCTGTCCGATGGAGATAGATATCCCGAAAGCCATGGATTTTATGCGTCAGAAATCGCTTGCCGAAGGCCTGACGAATCCGAAATCGAAAAATATCATCAGTTTCCATAAAGCATTTTTAGATTCGATAAAATATACCGGACGTTTGCACGAAATAACTCTGGTGGCGGATTATAAATTGCGTAGTATGCAGTTGATGCAGGATGTGAATATGGTGCCTAAAATGTTGTCGAGAGGCAAACTGCCCATATTACCAGAGATGATAAAAGGACGGAAAAAAGTTTTCGGTCTGTTTGATAAAACAAAGAAATCATAGTAAAAAAAAAGTAGGTTGAAAAACAGAGATTATCATTTAATAACGGCTGTTACTTGACCACTATATCATAAAAATATAAAACCATGCTGAAAAAAATAGGATATTACCCCGGATGTTCGCTAGAAGGTTCTTCGCGCGAATACAGCGAATCGGTAATGACACTGGCCAAATCTTTGGATGTAGAACTTGAGCAGGTGCCCGATTGGAATTGTTGCGGAGCTACAGCGGCTCATAATTTAAATAAAACCTTATCACTCTCGCTGCCTGCCCGCATTTTGGCTAAGGCAGAAGAGGTGGGAATGGATACGATTCTGGTGCCTTGTGCCGCCTGCTACAATCGTTTGTCAATGGTGCAACATGAGCTGAGCAAAGACGGAGCATTGCGTAAAGAAGTGAATGCTATTATAGAAGCCGATCTGAAATGCAATATAAAAATTCTGAACATCATTCAGTTTATTCAGATTTATATGGGCGATGCGGTAGGCGAAAAACAAAAACTGTTGTTTAATAAAAAAGTAGCTTGTTATTATGGCTGTTTGCTGGTTAGGCCGCATGATGTTCTTGATTTTGACCGTGCTGAAGACCCACAGAGTATGGATAATGTGATGAAGAGTTTAGGCGCCGACCCAATTGACTGGCCATTTAAAACGGAATGTTGCGGAGCGGGGATGTCGGTAAGTCGGACTGATATTGTTGGAAGACTTTCAGGCAGAATTGTGAAGGAAGCTTCAGACCGTGGTGCCGAAGCAATCATTGTTGCCTGTCCGATGTGTCATTCGAATCTGGATATGCGTCGTCCTGCAATAGAAAAAGCGATGGAAGAAAAAATTGATATCCCTGTAATTTATATCAGTCAGGCGATTGATATGGTGATGGGTAAGAATGAGGACGAAACCGGTATTAAAAGGCATTTTGTTCCTGTGAATCTGACTTTGAAGAAGAAAGAAGCCGAACCGCAAATTGTAAATACAAAAACTGAGGAGAACTAAATATGGCAAGAATCGGAGTATTTATTTGTCATTGTGGCGAAAATATTAGTGCCACAGTTGATTGTGAAAAAGTAGCTAAGGTAGCTGGGGGATTCCCCGGTGTAATACACAGTGTTGATTACAAATACATGTGTTCGGACCCCGGACAAAACATGGTGAAGGAAGCCATTTTGGAGCATAAGCTTACAGGGGTGGTTGTTTCGGCCTGTTCGCCACGTATGCATGAACCTACTTTCAGGAATGCATGTGCTGAAGCCGGTCTGAATCCTTTTCTTTGCGAAATGGCTAACATCAGAGAACATTGTTCGTGGGTGCACGAAAAAAGCGATGCTACCACTGATAAGGCAATAGACATTGTTAGAACCCTGGTTGAAAAGGTGAAACGCAATGAAGCATTGGCGCCTATTTATGTTCCTATTAATAAGGTAGCCGTTGTTATTGGGGGAGGTGTTGCCGGAATTCAGGCATCGCTTGATATAGCCGATGCAGGACATAAAGTGGTTTTGGTTGAACGCGATCCTTCTATCGGAGGTCACATGTCGCAGTTATCTGAAACTTTCCCTACATTAGACTGTTCGCAGTGTATTTTAACACCACGCATGGTTGATGTGGCCCGTCATCCGAATATTACTTTATATACTTATGCTGAAATAGAAAGTGTGGATGGTTCTATTGGGAATTTCAATGTAAAGATTCGCAGAAAATCAAAAAGCCTTGACGAAAAGCTTTGCACAGGTTGTGGTGCATGTATTCAGAAATGTCCTGTAAAGAAAATTCCAAGTGAATTTGAACAGGGATTGGGAAAACGTACCGCTATTTATGTTCCTTTTCCACAGGCAGTACCTAATAAACCGGTTATCGACCGTGTGAATTGTACCTATTATATTAAAGGCAAATGTAAGGTTTGCGAAATAGTTTGTCCTACCAAGGCCATACGTTTTGATCAGGAAGATAGTTTTGTAGAAGTTCAGGCAGGTGCTATTTTGTTGGCAACCGGATTTGATGTTCTGAAAACAAGTGCTTTCCCTGAATATGGTTACGGAAAATACAAAGATGTGATTGATGGTTTGCAATTCGAACGTCTGGCATCTGCATCAGGACCAACTCAGGGTGAAATTCGTCGTCCATCGGATGGTGAAATTCCTAAGAAAATAGTATTTATTGCCTGTGCAGGTTCTCGCGATCCGGCAAAGGGAATTGAGTATTGTTCGAAGATTTGCTGTATGTACACCGCGAAACATGCCATGCTTTATAAACATAAAGTGCACGAAGGAACGCCTTACATTTTCTACATGGACATTCGCGCCACAGGTAAGATGTATGAAGAATTTGTTCGTCGTGCCATTGAAGAAGATGATGTTAAGTACATTCGTGGCAGGGTATCGCAGGTTTATGAGAAAAACGGTAAACTGATAGTAAGGGGAGTGGATACCTTGTTGATGGGACAGCCTGTAGAAATTGAAGCCGATATGGTGGTGCTTGCTACTGCAGGTGTTGCCAACGAAGGTTCAGAAGAATTGGCACAAAAACTCCATGTATCTTATGATAAACATAAATTCTTCTCGGAAGCGCATCCAAAACTGAAACCCGTTGAAACCAACACCGCTGGTATTTTCCTGGCAGGTGCATGTCAATCAACCAAGGATATTCCTGAAACTGTTGCTGCTGCATCAGGTGCAGCCAGTAAGGTGATTGGATTGTTCTCAAACGATTTGCTGAAACGCGATCCATTGATTGCTGTGGTTAAAAAATGTGCTCCACCGGTTTATTCTTCGTGTACAGGATGTTTCATGTGTATCAAAGTATGTCCTTATCAGGCAATTGATAAAGAAGAAATAAAAGACCGTAACGGCAATATTATAAAAACTATTTCGCATATCAATCCGGGTTTGTGTCAGGGATGTGGCACTTGTGTTGCTTTCTGTAAGTCAAAATCTATTGATATTTTGGGTTATAATCATGATCAGGTGTGCGCAGAAGTGGAAGCATTGCTGAATGAGTGGTAAGAGTTGATGTGAATCATAAAAACGAAATTAAAAGAAATGGAAACAAATAATACTAACAGTTTTGAACCGAAAGTGGTTGCTTTTGTGTGCAATTGGTGTACGTATGCGGGCGCCGATTTAACG
>CAYYQJ010000327.1:0-4516 GCA_964473775.1 uncultured Bacteroidales bacterium
ATAACTAACCTGATTTACAATGTAATTGATAATGCAATAAAATATACACAGGACAATCCTTTAATTATTATCCGTACGCACAGCAATCAGAAAGGTATTTTTATTATTGTAACGGATAATGGTATAGGAATCAGCAAATCTAATCAGAAAAAGATTTTTGAAAAATTATATAGAGTATCAACAGGAAATGTGCATGATGTGAAAGGATTTGGATTGGGATTGCATTATGTAAAAACCATTGTTGAAAAACACGAAGGAGACATTAGCGTTGAAAGTGAATTAAAAAAAGGAACAACGATTAAAATATTTTTACCATTCATTAGTAAAGAATAAATTATTATGAAGAAAAATTTGAGAATATTACTAGCCGAAGACGACAAAAATCTGGGCGAAATTTTAAAGACTTATCTTGATGCAAAGGGTTTTATTACCACTTTATGTGTAAATGGCGAGGACGCCATAGGCGCGTTTACGAAAGAGATTTTTAATTTTTGCATTCTGGACATTATGATGCCTGTTAAAGATGGATTTACGGTGGCAAAAGAAATCAGAAAAAAAGACAAAAAAGTTCCGATTTTGTTTCTAACTGCCAAATCGATGCAGGATGATATTTTAAAAGGTTTTCAGATGGGAGCTGATGATTATATTACCAAACCTTTTAGTATGGATGTGTTGATGATGAGGATGAATGCCATTCTAAGAAGATCAACCCTGCCTGAAAAAACATTAAAAACAGATCAATCATACAAAATCGGGGGTTTTATTTTTGATAATATCCGACAGGTATTGATTATTAATAATAGTGAACAAAAACTTACTTCAAAAGAATCGGAATTGTTGAAACTTTTGGTTGAAAATCCAAATGAAGTGCTGGATAGAAGTACTGCACTAAAAGAGATTTGGCACGACGATAGTTACTTTAATGCCAGAAGTATGGATGTTTATATTACCAAACTTAGAAAATATCTGAAAGAGGATAAAAACGTTGAATTAATTAATGTTCATGGGACCGGTTTTAAACTGGTTGGGAGTATTGAGATTATTGAATCCTAGACAAAATTGGTCAGTTAAGGTTAATTGATTAATTTTGCACCTTTATAAAAATAAAACATGGAAACTACTTTAGAAAAATCGCAACTTTCTTATAAGGTTGCTGATATCGCTTTGGCCGATTGGGGCAGAAAAGAAATAGAAATTGCCGAAAAGGAAATGCCCGGCTTGATGGCATTGCGCGAGAAATATGGTGTAGAGAAACCACTTAAGGATGTAAGAATATCCGGTTCGCTGCACATGACCATTCAAACTGCGGTGCTTATTGAAACTTTGGTTGCCTTAGGTGCAAATGTTCGTTGGGCCAGTTGTAATATTTTTTCCACACAGGATCATGCCGCTGCAGCTATTGCTAAAGCAGGCGTTCCGGTGTTTGCCTGGAAAGGTGAATCTTTGGAAGAATATTGGTGGTGTACCAATCAGGCATTGATGTTTGATGATAATAAAGGACCACAACTTATTGTTGATGATGGTGGCGATGCCACATTGTTTATTCATAAAGGCTACCAGGCCGAAAAGGATGCTTCTGTTTTGGATGTTAAAGCATCAAGTCATGAAGAAGAAGTGATTCTGGCGCTGCTGAAACAAATACTTGCCGAAAATCCACAAAGATGGCATAATGTGGTGAAAGAATGGAAGGGTGTTTCGGAAGAAACCACCACCGGTGTTCACCGTTTGTATCAGATGATGGAAAAAGGCGAACTGCTGATTCCTGCTATCAATGTAAACGACTCTGTTACCAAATCGAAATTTGATAATCTTTATGGCTGCCGCGAATCGTTGGCTGATGGAATCAAACGCGCTACCGATGTTATGATTGCCGGAAAAGTGGTGGTTGTGTTGGGTTATGGTGATGTGGGTAAAGGTTGTGCCAAATCCATGCAATCGTATGGTGCAAGAGTTATTGTTACCGAGATAGATCCTATTTGTGCGCTTCAGGCTGCTATGGAAGGATTTGAGGTGGCAGTGGTGGAAGATACTTTGCACGAAGGGAACATTTATGTTACTACTACTGGCAATAAAGATGTTTTGACTGTGGAACACATGGCGAAAATGAAAGACCAGGCTATCATTTGCAATATCGGACATTTTGATAACGAAATTCAGGTGGATAAACTCGAAACCTATCCCGGTATCAAAAAAGTAAACATCAAACCTCAGGTAGATAAATATATTTTCCCATCAGGTCAGGCTATATTTTTGCTTGCTGAAGGCCGTTTGGTGAATCTGGGTTGTGCTACCGGTCATCCTTCGTTTGTAATGAGCAATTCTTTTACCAATCAAACCCTGGCTCAGATTGATCTATGGAAAAACAAAGACAAATACGAAGTGAATGTGTATCGTTTGCCTAAGTATCTTGACGAGGAAGTGGCCCGTTTGCATCTGGAAAAAATTGGTGTGAAATTAACTACACTGAGTAAAGAACAGGCTGATTATATCGGTGTTCCTGTTGAAGGACCTTATAAAGCTGATCATTACAGATATTAGAGGGGAGAGGGAAGACGGGAGACCGAAGATGGGAGACGGAAGTTGGAAGATAGAAGTTGCAGGTTTTGGGTATTAGGCTTGAAGCTATAAATTTCGGGATTCAGAAGGTAGAATTTATAAATCAAAATTGTTATAATGCTAAAAGATATCAGAAAATTTCTACAAATATCAGTTGCAGTTTTTCTGATATCTTTTGCTTTTTCGTGTGCCAATATTGTGGCACCAAGCGGTGGACCCAAGGATATTACTCCGCCTAAAGCCAAGCAATTCGAACCCCTGAATTATTCTACCAATTTCAGGGAAAAGAAAATCCGTATTACTTTTAGTGAGTTTGTTGATTTGGCCGATCAGGCCAATCAGATTGTGGTTTCGCCTCCTACGAAAGAGGATTTTACCTTTACTGTTCGTGGAAAATCAATCGTAGTTGATGTTCCGCCCGGTTTACAGGATTCTACCACTTATACCATTTATTTTGGAGAGTCGATACGGGATATCACCGAAGGAAACATACTGAGTGGTTTTCAATATGCTTTTTCTACGGGGCCTGTTATGGATTCGTTGAGTTTGAGGGGTATGTTGACAGATGCTTTTACGCTGGAACCTGCCAAGGGCAATCTGGTGATGCTTTATAAAGTGGATAATGATTCGGCGCCTTTGCTGCGGAAACCAGATTTTTTGACCAAAACAGATGCTTCGGGTAGTTTTGTTTTGAGTAATCTCAAAAGAGCAAAGTATAAAATTTTTGCTTTGAACGATATTGATAAGGATATGAAATACAATCTGCCAACGGAATCCATAGGTTTTGCTGACAGTTTGGTTACCCCACAGTATGTAAATACAAAACCCGATACGGCATCGCATAAAGCAGATACATTACAAGTAAAACTGAATAAAACAGATAGCATCCATCAAAAAAAGGATACGGTTAATACAAAAAAAGATTCTGTTGCTAACAAAGAAATTATCCGCCTGGTTAATCTTCAAATGTTTGTTCCGGCGGATACTGTACAAAAACTTTTGAAAGCGCGTTCAGAAAATCATGGGCAGTTTCGTTTGTATTTTAAACAGCCTGTGACGGATATCAACATCAATCTTATCAATAAACAATTGCCCGAAAACTGGAAAACGGACGAATTGTTTAAAAATAAAGATACCCTCACTTGCTGGCTGAACAATCCTGAACTGGATACGCTTAAGTTTACGGTGTTTGATAACGGAAAATTTATTGATACGGTGGATTTGGTGAATAAACCCAAACCCGATGTGAAAACCAAAGGGAATAAACCCAGCGGAAAAGGCAGCAATGAAAGCGAAATGGCCTGGCGTTTGGCCATCAAAACCAATATTGCGCCCAATGGTTTGCAGCCTTATTTTTTACCTTTTCAGTTGACTTTAAGTCATCCTATAGAAAAAACCGATGTGTCGAAAATTGCGCTTTCGGTGAAGGTGGATAGTAGTTTTATGCCATTGACTGTAAATATTACGGCAGCGGACTCGATGGTGAAACGGCATTATTATCTGAGTTATAAATGGGAAATTAAGAAAGTCTATCAATTGGTGGTTTTGCCCGGTGCTTTTACGGATATTTATGGTTTGGTGAATGATACGCTGAAAATGAATTTTTCGGCCAATGCGGTGGAAGATTATGGCCGATTGTTGTTTACTTATAAATCGGCAAATTTTACTTGTGCTTACCTTGTGCAGTTGTTTAATGATAGTAAGGTGTTGGTTGCACAAAAAAGTGTAAGTAAAGAAGAACAGGTGATTTTTGAGAATCTGGTGCCCGGCAATTATCATGTGCATGTGGTGAGGGATGTGAATGGAAACGGCAAATGGGATGCAGGAAATTATTTTAGGAAGATACAAGCTGAGCCAATGATTTTCTTTCAAAATACCATCAATATTCGTGCGAATTGGGATAGTGATTTTGAGTTTAAAAACTAATTGCGGGAGCAAATTAAATCGAACCGATTATTAT
>CAYYQJ010000328.1:0-4511 GCA_964473775.1 uncultured Bacteroidales bacterium
TTGTTACCACAACTCCGATATCTGTTGGAAACAGTTTTTGTTTTTCAGCTCCAAAGGTCTCGGTTTTTTTGATTTCGGTTATTTTATCGTTGATAAGTGTGATATAAACACACTCTCTGCTTTCGCCCTCTTTGGTGGCCATCTCAACATATTCGCGTTTTTGAATAGTAGAAATGGTTGGTGCGTAAGTAGAAGGACGACCGATTCCGAGTTCTTCCAGTTTTTTTACCAGGCTGGCTTCGGTATATCGTGGAGGATTTAAGGTGAAACGTTCTGCCGCGTTTATTTCATCAGCATCCAGAATATCTCCTTTTTGGATGGGAGGTAATAATCCTTTTTGAGTTTCATCGTCTTCGTCGTCGGTTGATTCGAGATAGACTTTTAGGAAACCATCAAACTTAATCACTTCGCCTGTGGCAACAAACATTTCGCTAAACGAAGTGCTGCCAATGTTGATATTGGTTTTTTCTAACTGCGCATCACTCATTTGAGATGCTATGGTTCTTTTCCATATCAAATCGTAAAGTCTTTTCTGGTCATTGGTTCCATCATTAATAGAACTCTGATTCATGTAGGTTGGGCGAATGGCTTCGTGGGCTTCCTGCGCACCTTTACTTTTGGTTTTGTAATTACGTATCTTAATATACTCATCACCAAAAGTGGCTGCAATTTCTTTTTTAGCCATAGCCAAAGCCATCTTCGATAAGTTTACCGAATCGGTTCTCATGTAAGTGATTTTCCCATCTTCATATAATTGTTGCGAAACAACCATAGTTTTGGTAACCGAAAATCCCAGCTTGCGGCTGGCTTCCTGTTGCAGGGTGGATGTGGTGAAAGGAGGTGCGGGCGATTTACGACCGGGTTTGGTTTCAACATCCGACACCTTGAATTTTGCGCCTATACATTTTTTTAAGAAAGCTTCTGCTTCGTCTTTTTTATTGAAACGGCTCGACAGATCGGCTTTTATTTTATGAGTTTTATTATCTTGTTCAAAAGAAAATAAACCTACCACCTTAAAGTATGATACGGATTGGAAGTTTTTAATTTCTTCTTCTCGTTCTACAATCAGGCGCACAGCTACGGATTGAACCCTGCCTGCCGACAATGCCGGTCTTACTTTTTTCCATAACAAGGGTGATAATTCGTAACCCACCAAACGGTCGAGAATGCGGCGTGCCTGTTGTGCATCTACCAAATCGATGTTGATACTTCGTGGATGTTTTATGGCTTCGGTGATTGCATCTTTGGTGATTTCATGAAAAACAATGCGTTTCACTTTACTCATTTCGATATTCAATGCTTCCGCAAGATGCCATGATATGGCTTCTCCTTCGCGGTCCTCGTCGGAGGCTAGCCACACAAATTCTGATTCTTTTGAGAGTTTTTTTAATTCGGTTACTACTTTTTGTTTATCAAAGGGTATTTCATATTGTGGCATGAAGTTGTTTTCGATATCCACCCCAATTTCTTTTTTTGATAAATCGCGGATATGACCGAAACACGATCGTACAGCATAATCTTTACCAAGGAAATTCTCAATAGTTTTCGCTTTAGCCGGGGATTCGACAATAACAAGGTTTTTTATCATGAAAGGTTTTTTCTAGGAAATTTTTGCAAAATAAAACAAAATATTTTTTTAAAGGGCAATTTATTTTCCAAAAGAAAAATGCTTATATCTACCTTTGCACAAAATTTTGTAAGAATGGAGAGGAAAAAATTTTATATAGAGACCTACGGTTGCCAGATGAATTTTTCGGATAGCGAAATTGTGGCTTCCGTGCTTAAAGATAACGACTTTACTATAGAAACCGACTATAAAAATGCCGACATTATTTTGCTTAATACCTGTTCGATTCGCGATAATGCCGAGCAAAAAGTGCACCACCGATTGAAGCATTTGAATGCCCTAAAAAAGAAAAAGAAACATATCATTGTTGGCTTGTTGGGCTGCATGGCCGAGCGTTTGAAGGAAGAATTGTTTGCCGATGGCACCGTGGATTTGATTGCCGGACCCGATGCTTACCGCAATTTGCCTCAATTAATCGGTTCTATCAAACCCGGGCAAAAAGCTTTTAATATTTTGCTTTCGGCCGAAGAAACCTATGCCGATATCAATCCTGTGAGGTACGATAGCAACGGAGTTTCGGCTTTTATTTCTATCATGCGCGGATGTCAAAACTTTTGTTCTTATTGCGTTGTGCCTTTTACCCGAGGAAAAGAGCGCAGCCGCGATCCCGAAACCATTGTGGCCGAAGCTGCCAAATTGTTTGATGAAGGTTTTCGCGAAATCACCCTGTTGGGGCAAAATGTAAATTCGTATCTGTTCGATGGGGTTAATTTTCCGCAACTGATGGCTTTGGTGGCCGGGGTAAATCCTTTGCTGCGCATCAGGTTTGCTACTTCGCATCCAAAAGATATTTCCGACCAACTCATACAGGTAATCGCATCTCATCCTAACATCTGCAAATACATTCATTTGCCTATACAATCGGGCAGCAATCGCGTGTTGAAACTGATGAATCGTAAGTACACACGCGAATATTACCTCGAGCGGATTGATACAATATATAATATTATCCCCGACTGCGGAATTTCTACGGATATCATAGCCGGTTTTTGTGGCGAAACGGAAGACGACCATCGCGACACTTTGTCGGCAATGCAACAATCAGGGTATTGCTATGCTTTTATGTTTAAATATTCGGAAAGGACCGGAACCCTGGCTGCCGAAAAATATGACGACGATGTGCCCGACGAAATTAAAACCCGCCGCCTGAACGAAATTATTGAAATGCAACACAATTTATCTTTCGAATCAAATAAAAAAGATTTGGGCAAAGAGTTTGAAGTGTTGATTGAAGGCACCTCCAAGCGTTCGAAAAAACAATTGTTCGGACGAACCTCGCAAAACAAGGTGGTGGTGTTTAACGATACCGAACACAAACAAGGCGATTATGTGATGGTGAAAATTACGGATTGCACATCGGCTACTTTGAAAGGGGAGGTTCTTTTATAAAATTCATCAGGAAAAAGGATTGCTGAACATTGAAAATTGAGGGTTGAAAATTGAACATTTTATAAAATTTTCAATACAGTTTTGAATTAATCGTAATCATAATGCATCATCCAAAACCT
The DNA here is from genome assembly GCA_964473775.1 of uncultured Bacteroidales bacterium. GTDB lineage: Bacteria > Bacteroidota > Bacteroidia > Bacteroidales > CAIWKO01 > CAIWKO01. The sequence goes on from CAYYQJ010000328.1 coordinate 3,136, forward strand.
TCTTCATTTTATAATGGAAATCTGTTGTATCAGTTTTTACCACTTTCCCATTACCTTCAAAAGCACCTGCAACTTTCCCTTTCTTATCTATTATAAATGTAGCAGGCCAGGCTAGCACACAATAATCTTCAGCAATTTTCTTACAGTCGGTAGTGATATTAAAATTAAATTTATGCTTTGGCAGAAAATCATTTGTTATTTCGCTTTGCGTATTGCGCCCCATTGCAATAAAAACCACTTTTTTCGATTTATATTCTTCAGCCAGTTTATTCAAATCAGGTATTTCGGCTATACATGCGGCACATTCTATAAACCAGAAATTAATTACAACCACTTTCCCTTTTAAATTTTTTAATGAAAGAGTATCACCTTTCAGTGTGACGGCATCAAATTCCGGAGCCTTACATCCTTTTAATCCATTATAAAAATCCTGATCTCTTTTTCGAAGATTTCTCATAGTAGCACTATCGGGCATGGTCTGTAAAAAATAAGGATGAAAACAATCCATTTCACTTTGTGCTGTAACTATTAAACTAATGACCAGCAAATAAACAATAATCAGTATTTTTTTCATTTTATAAAAAATTAAATTAATTATTACCAACTCCGGCACCTTGTCTGAGCTGTTATTTCACAACAAAGATAAGTTTCTTTTATCATTATCAATTAACACCTGCCAAATTTCTCTTTAATAATTCTTTTTCAATACTTCAATTTTCTTTTTAAGAAGATTATAAAGGCAATTTTTTTATCTCAATAATAGGTATCCAGAATCATTGGTGATAAATGATCAAATTTACTAATGAATGCTCTGATGACAATAATTTACTATCTAATGCCTCCCCAATATTTTTTTTTTAATGAAGATATCTCCAAATTAAATAAACTTTGTTACCTTTGAAAAATAATATTGAACTGAGAATTTTAGCAGCGTAGCGAATTGTCATTGCTTTTGGGTCAATCTAAAAAAACTCGCCTGACATCCGTCCCCCCTGCATTGCCGAAATCCTGAGGCAATATTTAAATTTATTTTATTGTGAAACAGCATTATGTAAAGGTTGAATGCTTGGTTTTAGTATGGTGGGTTTATTACATTTAATGGTTTTTCACAAAAAAACAAAGGCAGATTTATAAAAAAATGAGCCATTGCTTGTTTATACAATGGCAGATTTATAAAAAAAAGAGCCTTTGTTTGTTTGTACAATGGCAGATTTATAAAAAAATGAGCCTTTGTTTGTTTGTACAAAGGCAGATTTATAAAAAAAAGAGCCTTTGTTTGTTTATGCAATGGCAGATTTATAAAAAAAAGAGCCATTGTTTGTTTAAGAAATGAATCAGAATTTTTAAATAAAATAAAGTATAAACCAATTAAATTA
>CAYYQJ010000329.1:0-4501 GCA_964473775.1 uncultured Bacteroidales bacterium
TTACACAAAATGTGCGCGGGCTTACACAAAATGTACGCGGGCTTACACAAAATGTGCGCGGGCTTACATAAAAGGTAGGCGGGCATTCATAAAATGTGCGCGGGCTTACATAAAATGTGCGCAGGCTTACATAAATTGCAGACAGCTTATATCAGAACATGAATTCAAATAACAAAAAATCAAAGTATTAACAAAAAAAACAAATTATTATGAGTGGAACAACAACAATTCCCCAGAATGTAATTCAAGCGATAATTATAATTATTGCAATCGACAAATTACAATTAAGTGAGGGCTCCGGCGGAGTCGGTACACACAAATGGCAAGACTGGCATTGGACGCAGGCCGAAAGTGAATTTTGGTCATCCCTGCGGGCAATTCTGGAACCTTTGCTGGAACTTTATGGAAACAGAAATAACATTACAACAGCTCAACGTGCTCTGGTGAAGCAAACCATTAAAAGTGCACGCGAATATTCAAAATATGATGTAAATGGTCATCGTCTGTTTCTTAAAATTGCAGCGTTTGGAGATAACACCGATTGGAATATAGCAAACATCAGATTCGGAACTGCTTTAGCCAAAGATCCAAGCAAGGCAAAAAGCGATTCACCAGCCATGCTTCAGCCTTCAATTACAGTTAAGAAAAATTTGTTGAGAGAAATGGAGTTAATGGTAAGAAATCCACAAACTCCAAAATCCAGCAAATTGCCTAAAGGCATGAAGTTTGCAAAGGTGTATTTATATATAGGTACAGAACCACCAAAAAATATGAATCAATACGCTTTTTGTGGCAATGCCTCGAGAGGAAAACTTGTTGTGAATTTCAGCAACATGAACATTCCTACAGAAACCAAACAATATGCTTATTTTATTGCACGTTACGAAAGCAACAAAGGCGAACTTGGCGAAGCCGGTGGAATGACTTTTGCTGAAGTATTGCTATAGTAGGGCTTGAGAAGATTGATTAAATGCTCAATTTTCAACGCTCGATTTTCAATTTTCAACGGACGTTTTAATACCTGATATTGTACTGACCGGGTGACTCAAAGTCACCCGGTCAGTTTTATTATAACCAGATTCCTCGAGCGTAGTCGAGAGGTTTGAGGGATAGTGCAATTAGCTCTCGACTACGCTCGGGCAAGCGCCCAAAGCCCGGAAAAATGTTCAATTTTCAACGCTCGATGTTCAATTTTCAACGGGCGCTTAATGCCTGTATTTATACTGACCGGGTGACTCCAAGTCACCCGGTCAGTTATTTTATGATAGGGGCGGTGTTTGTTCTTTCTAAAAATGTTTGGCCTCCCTGAAGCCCCAAATAACAAATAACAAATAACAAATAGCAAATAGCAAAAAACAAATAGCAACAAATGACGCATAGCCAATGACAACAAATGACGCATGGCCAATGACAACAAATGACGCATAGCTAATGACAATAAATGACCTTCAAATCAAAAATAAAATAGTATCTTCGCCGAAATTTTCAATAATACTTTTTTACCTTTCATGATTAACCGTCGCGTTCTTAGAATTAAGGTGATGCAAGCCTTATATGCTTTCTGTCAAAACAATAACGAGAGAGTGGACCTTGCCGAGAAAAAACTGCTGAAGAATATTTACTCTATTTATGATTTGTACATCCATCAATTATCTTTTTTAATAGAAATAGTTGATTTTGCACGCGAAACCATAGAAATTCAGCGTAATAAATTTATCCCTACTCACGAAGAAAGCAATCCAAATACACGTTTTGTTGACAACAATCTGATAGCTCGCATAGAAAATAATCCTGATTATAAAAATAAACACGATAAACTGCTGATCAATTGGGCCGACCAAAAAGATATGGTTCGCCGCATTTTTCTCACTATCAGAGAAGATGAAGCGTATCAGTCTTATATGAATGCTGCCGAATGCGGATTGGACGAAGATCAGAAAATATTAGAGCACATCATCGATAATTATATTGTAGTGAGCGAAGAATTGCAACAATATTTTGAAGACATGAACATCTTTTGGGCCGATGATTTTGATATTTCGTGTTTTATGGTGATAAAAACTTTGCGTCAGGTAAAGGCTTCGAAAGATAAATATGAGTTTTTGCCTCGCTTGTTTGGTAATACTCAGGAAGACGATGAGAAAGAAGAAGTGGCGTTTATAAGAGATTTGTTTTGCAAAACCATCATTCATCAGGACGAATTTGATGATATGGTAGAAGCCAAAGTGGCCAATTGGGAAATCGACCGCATTGCCTTGGTTGATTCGTTGATCATTAAAATGGCATTAACCGAATTTATTGATTTTCCGACCATCCCAACCAAGGTGACTATTAACGAGTACATTGAACTTTCGAAAATGTATAGCACTCCTAAAAGTAAGGCATTTATCAATGGGATACTCGACAAACTGCTGTTTGAATTGACCGAGAAGAAGAAAATAGTGAAAAAAGGCAGGGGATTAATTAACTAGCTATTGATGTTTTTAGTAATTTTGCAAAAAGTTTAAAATGAAGTCTTCACTATTTTTTGTTGCCGCCTTGTGTTTATTGATGATAGGATGTGCCGGCAACGATTCGAATACAATAAAATCGGATGATGTAAACAATCCCAATACCGCTGCAGGCAATGGAGATATGAGTCAACTTCCCAAATTTCAGTTTGTAACCGAAGAACACGATTTTGGCAAACTGGGTCAGGGCGAAAAAGTTTCATATACTTTTAAATTTAAGAATGTGGGCAAATCAGACCTGATAATCTCGGATGCCAAAGCAACCTGTGGCTGCACCGTGGCCGAATATCCAAAAGTGCCTGTGAAACCGGGCGAAGAAAACGGGATTGTGGTTTCGTTTAATACCGAAGGCAAAAAAGGAATTCAAAACAAGGCAGTTACACTGGTTGCCAACACCCAACCCAATACAAAAGTTTTAACAATAAAAGCAGAAATAACAGTACCTCTAAACAATTAAAAAAGAAAAAATAAAATGAGTTTAATAAATGTAATCTTAATGTCTCCACAAGGTGGAGGAGCAGGTGGAAGCCAAAGTAATCCAATTTTTACCATTGGAATGATGGTGATGATAGTTGTAGTTTTCTACTTCTTCTTCATTCGTCCACAAAGCAAAAAAAACAAAGAATTGAAACAATTCAGAGAAAGTCTGAAAAAAGGCGATAAAATAATCACAGCAGGTGGGGTTCACGGAAAAATCCTTGAAGTTAACGAAACCACTGTTATTATTGAAACCGAAGGACAAGGCCGTCTGAAAATCGAAAAACAATCGATTGCCAGCACCATTTCCGGCGACGTTGCTTAATAATTTTTCATTAAAATCTAAAAATTTTGACATCAGGAATTACTGACACAACTCTTGGTGAACCTAAAAATCTGCAGAGGCGTAAACATCCGAATCTGCAGATTTTTATTATTTGCCTGTTCATTTCTATCATTATGTGGATGATGATCAGGTTGTCGCGCGAGTATTCTCAGGTGGTGAGGGTATCCGCAATTTATACAGGGCTGCAAGCCGACAACATCATGCTGCCCGCTTCCGATACAGTGTTTTTTGTGACGTTGCAATCAACAGGTTACAATATACTGTTCAGAAGTTTAAGTCATCAGAAATACCGTGTTGAAATTGATTTATCGCAATATCCAACCAAACTTCAGGGCAATAACTTCGATATCAATGTGGATGTAAACGGTATTCACGATTTGGTGGCAGCAAATTTTAAAGTAAAAGATAAGATAGTTTCGTATTTGCCTGATAATTTAAAGATCAGGCTCGACAAGGCTTTTATTAAAAAGGTGCCTGTGGTGTTGGATGCCGAAATGACTTTCGAAAAACAATACACCCTATATCATAAGGTATTTTTTGATCCCGATTCGGTGTTGGTAACCGGACCTCAGGATATTTTGCAGACCATAGATTTTGTGAAAACAGAAAAGCGAAACTTTAATAATTTATCGTCGAACACTTCGGTTACCCTGAAACTGGTAAACAATAACAATCCATCCAATGTGAGATATTCTCACGAATATGTAAAAGTATTTATTCCTGTGGTTCAGTCAACAGAGGATTATTTAGAGGTGGGGGTTTCGGCCGATTCTCTGCCACCCGATTTGCATTTAACCACCAACCCCGAAAAGATAAAAGTATTTTATTCGGTTTGTTTGCCTGATATTAAAAAGGTGAAAGAAAACGAGTTTCATCTGAGCATTTCCTCGTCCAACCTGGTGCAGACCGGAAGCAAAGCAAAAGTGATGGTTACAAAATCGCCTTCTTTTGTAAAAATACTGAGGCTTGAACCAGAAATTATTGATTTCTCAATTCGTAAGTAATGAAAAAGATTGGTTTAACAGGAGGCATAGGCACAGGCAAAACCGTGGTGGCTCAAATATTTGCATCATTGGGAATCCCGGTTTTTTATGCTGATTCAGAAGCCAAAAAAGCTTACGCTGAAGCTGAAGTTCTTGAACAAATCAGAGCATTGTTTGGCGACACA
>CAYYQJ010000330.1:0-4486 GCA_964473775.1 uncultured Bacteroidales bacterium
ACACGGCTCTGAACACTCTTTCCCTACACGACGCTCTTCCGATCTATTTAGATAAACTCAGCAATATTATTTCCCTATCACCAAGCTATCTTTAGAATAAACAGATAGCACATCGAGGTTTATTATTTTACTAAGTTTTTCGGCACCTCGGCAGTTGAGGTGGTCGTTGTCGTTAAATTCGTTGAAGGTAAATCTGCTGTCGTTGAAATAATCGAAATATCGGCAGCCATAGGTTTTGCATAAGGTGTTTATGGCTTCATTGTTTTTTTTAATTACCGATTGAGTGGTGTATTTATAATAGGTTTGATAAACCGGAGGGGTTATAAATGCTACATCAATATGGCGTTGTTTGCATTCGAGGATAAATTGTTGGAGCAAGGCGATGTTTTCGGCAAAACGTTTTTCGTGACGTATTTTATCGTGAAATGCTACGCGTTTTTTGCCCGACTCGTCGCTGATTTGTGGATTATTGGGGATGGTATCAATTTTAATCCAACCATTGGGGTTCATATCTTTTGCCAAATCCTGATGAAAGCCTTCGAGGGTATATTGCAATGCATTTTGTGTGCCATAGAGCATGATTAAACTATAGTTTTTAGCATTCATCATTTTGAGGCCGGGATAACGAATGTCCCAAAAATAATAGTAAAAAGAATCGCGCCAATCTTCGGGCAGGTCTTCCAATTGATTCCACAAAGCGAAATAAGAAACGGTAAGTATCACACATTTGAGGTGTTTCATGCAGTCGAGATATTTCAAGGCAATCTGAGTATCGTAATATAAGGACTGACTGTTGTTGGCCGCATTAAATCCTTTATAAGAAAAATAATCGGGATTGATGCCATGCAATGCCTGAGAAGAGCCCAAAACAAGCACCTGAAGACTGTCGGAATTTTTTTCTAAAGCAGCACGCTTTTTATTATAGCCATTCGGAATGCCATGTAGTTTGTATTCGATAAAGCCAAGTATAAAAAACACAGGCAGCATAAAAATCAAGCCTTTTAAAATAAAACTTCTTATCCCTTTATGCATGGCTTAAAATTGAAAATAAATAAACTGACGGTTTTCGTACACTCCAAAAAACAATATCAGAAAAAATACGGCATAATAAATACCCCACCGTATGTAAACAGGTTTGCTGCGTATCCATTCGGTGATGCTATGTCGGTTCTGAAAAATATGAATGGCTTCCATCAATACTATTGCGGCTATCCCTACGGCAATCTGGGCATTGGTTGCGCCCAGGTTGAGTTTGAGAGGAACATGGTGCATGAGATCGCGCAAGTTGGAAGCCAGGCCTGTGAAAGAGTTTTTGATGACATAAAAAGCATCGGCTACATTGTTGGCACGGAAAAATATCCAGGCAAATGTGGCTAACATGAAGGTGACGAAAATCTGTAATAAGTTATTAAAACGAGGTATCAAATCCAGTCCCACATAATGCGAAAGCTTTAACCTAAATTTTTTTGTTATCAATGCAAACACCAGAAAAAAACCGTGCAATGCACCCCAGATGATAAATGTCCAGTTGGCCCCATGCCATAAACCACTGATAAGAAACACCAGAAAGAGATTGAGATACCAGCGTGGCACCGAAACGCGGTTGCCGCCCAGAGAAATATAAAGATAATCGCGAAACCAGGTGGATAAGGATATATGCCAGCGCGACCAAAACTCGTGTATGCTTTTGGAATGATAGGGACGGTCGAAATTTTTCATGAGTTTAAAACCCATAATCTTGGCGGCACCAATAGCCATATCGGAATAGCCTGAGAAATCGCAAAATATCTGAAAAGAAAAGAAAATGGTTGCAATAATCAAACTGAGGCCCTTGTGTTCGGTGGGATTGTTATATACATTATCGACAATAGAAGCCAGGCGGTCGGCAATAACCACTTTTTTGAACAATCCCCAGGCCATTAGCTTGATGCCATCGGTAACCCGCTGATAATCGAAATAATGTTTCTCGTAAAACTGATGAATTAAGTTTTGCGGTCGTTCGATGGGTCCTGCAACCAATTGGGGATAAAACATTACGTAGAGTGCATAGATGCCGAAATTGCGTTCGGCCTTTTGATGGCCACGATACACCTCGATGGTATAGCTCATGGCCTGAAAGGTATGAAAGGAAAGCCCGATAGGAAGCAATATGGATAAAGCAGGAATTGGATTTCGCAAACTGAAACCGTGTAACAACAAACTGAGATTATCGTTCAAAAAATTGTAGTATTTAAACACTGCCAATACGCCGATATTGGCAATGAGGCTGGCAATCAGAAACCATCGACGGTATTTACCTTCGCTTTGTTCGAGCCAAATGCCCGCAAAATAATCGATAACGATAGTGAATCCAAGTATGAGAATATAAACAGGCACAAAGGCCATATAGAAATAACAGCTTGCTGCCAATAACAAAAACCATCGGAAACGATGAGGCAAGGCAAAATATGCGAAGGTGATAACAACAAAGAAAAGCAGAAACTGAAGTGAGTTAAAGAGCATTGCTATGGGGTGTAATTCGCGTTATTGAGAAGCTTTGCCTTACACAGAACTATAATACAAAGCGCGACAAAATTAATTCAGATTTCCGACTTAAAAAAATAAAAGTTGCAAAGGGCTGAAATTGAAATAAGGATGGGGGGAAGAAAAAAGGCAAACCCGGGGGGGGGGAATGCCTTTTTCTTTTTAAAGGTGAATTAAATTTTACAATTATGGTCTTATCGTATGAACAACAGCAGTTGAATTGTTGTCGATGATTGCCATATCAGAAGCATCAACAAGTCCATCTCCGTTAATATCTTCAGGATAATAACCGGTTTGAACTGCTGTACTGGCATTATCAATCAAAGCCATATCCGAGCCATCAATAATTGCATCCTGATTGGCATCGCCTGCGTAAATAACATACCTGCCATCCGAAGTTAGCCTCATATTATTGCCATAGGCGCTTGATGCATCAGTAGTAAAATCGTAGCTAAAAGGACCTGCTCCTATAAAATCAACTGCAGTGCTACTCCAGGTTTCGATGCTGTTACGGTGTTTAACCACAATGTAATAAGAACCTGCAATGCTACCCGAAACTGCATCTACTGCAATGGCACCATCGGTCAGACGATTTAAGTTTCCAAAAGCATAAGCGGTTTCGTAAGGAGCCGAAGCATTATGCAATTCCACTCTGATGGTGTCGGCAATGCCATCGGCATATTGATGTCCGGCATTTCCATTGGCCTGATTCATGAGGTCGCCACCAGCATATAAGCCTTCGAGAAATACTTTTACGCTAAGAACTTTGGTTACCGAAACTTCAAACACATCAGAATATGCTTCTGCACAAGCACCACGTTTCACAATAGCCCTGTAATACCAACTACCTGTTGAAGCGGGTATTTCGTCGTAAGTGGCATTGGTATTGGCAATAGCTACCCAACTTCCTGAGTTCAGTTTTTTCTCCCAACCAAGTATGCTACCAACATAACCGCTTAAGGTTAAGGTTCCTGTTGATGAACCAAAAACTATAGTAGCTGTTCCGCTGATACTACCACCCACGGTTGCAGGATTCACCACAAAGGCTCCTGAAACTAAACTATAAGCAGGTGTACCACATTGGCCGGTGATTACACAATAATAATAATGTGTTCCTTCGGCAGCAGCAATTGGAGTATAACTATTGGAGTTATCACCTACTGCGGTTCCGCCTATAGTGTCAGCAACCGTGTTTTCATACCAATGATAAACGATATTAGTACCGATTGCAGTTACAGAAATCGCATTAAATGCACCGCCCACACACTGTGTTTGAGCTGCAGTTGACTGACTGAATATTTGTGGTTCATCACATTTAGGAATGAGTACCAAAACACCCAACCGGCTGCTTTCGCATCCATCCACTTTTTGCAATGCATAATAGGTAGAACCATCATTTAATTCCTGTGTCGGTAGAAGTGCCACACCTCCTATCGAATGACTATACCATTCAATATTAGAACCAACAACAACGATATCAGCAATAGTAGCAGGTGATGTTAATGTTTGCGGACTTGCACCCGTTGGAGGTGATGGCAAAGGAATTACTGTAAATGCGCCCGAAATCAAACAGGTATCAGGAGTACCACAATAACCGCTCACAATACAATAGTAATAATGAGTTCCGGCTGCCGCAGAAGTTGGAGTATAACTTTCGGAATTTCCTCCTACAGGAGTTCCTCCTGAAGTGCTGGCAGTGGTATTTTCATACCATTGATAAACCATATCAGTTGCACTGGCATCAATAGTAATAGGTGCAAAAGCACTGTTCATACACTGAGTTTGCCCGTTAGTTGATTGGCCATGGATGATGGGTTCTTCACATTTGCCAATAATCACCACAACACCCAATCGGCTGCTTTCGCATCCATTTACGGTTTGACTGGCAAAATAGGTTCTGCCATCCAACAATAGATCGGAAGAGCGTCGTGTAGGGAAAGAGTGTTCAGAGCCGTATAAATAT
>CAYYQJ010000331.1:0-4480 GCA_964473775.1 uncultured Bacteroidales bacterium
GCACAGGCTTCCATCACATAATGCATGGTAGAAATATAGGTATAGAAACGTGCGCCCACATCCTGAATATCGAAAATCACCACATCCACATCTGCGAGGTCTTCAGATTTGGGTTTTTTATTTTTGCCAAATAAAGAAATCACAGGGAGTTTGGTTTTTTCGTCTATATAATTGGTCACCGCTTCGCCGGCATCGGCATTGCCTCTGAAACCATGTTCGGGACAAAAAACTTTGGTAACATTGAAACCCGCATGTTGCAGCGAATCCACCAAATGAACGTTTTTTATCATAGAAGTATGATTGGCCACCACCGCTATTTTCTTGTCTTTTATCCACGGAAAATACAGTGTAGTGCGTTCAGCGCCGGTCTTAATATCGTCGGGGCCAATGTCTTTTCCATTCATGTTAATGATGTTGGATTGACCACTGCAAATCTGTACGAAAAAGGGCAATAAAAAAAGCCCTGACAACAAGCTGATATAACGCATAATGTCGGATTAATTGAATACTTTTGCAAAATAAACTATTTTTCCTTGAAATTAGAATTTTTTATTGCAAAAAGCATCATTTCTAAAAATAAGGCCAACTTCTCTAGGCCTATCATTCGCATTGCTATTGTGAGTATTGCCTTGGGTGTGGCCGTGATGATCCTATCAATTTTTATTGTCACAGGTTTCCAGACCGAGATACGCAATAAGGTGATTGGGTTTGGAGCACACATTCAGATTACCAATTATAACGACAATCAATCGATGGAATCTTCTCCGGTGAGCATCAAACAACCTTTTTATCCATCTTATAACAACAAACCCGGCATTAAACACATACAGGTGTTTGCCACCAAAGCAGGTATCATCAAAACGGATAAAGATATCGAAGGCATTGTGCTGAAGGGTGTGGGCAGCGATTACGACTGGACTTTTTTTAATGATAAGATGGTGAAAGGAAAAGGTTTTAAGGTGAGTGATACAGGCAAAATCAATGATGTGTTGGTTTCGCTTACGCTGGCCAATAAATTGAGGCTGGATACCGGACAAAGTCTGGTGATTTATTTTATCAATGCCGGTCAAACGGTGCCCAGCGTGCGTAAGTTTAAAATTTCGGGCATCTACAACACGGGGCTAGAGGAATTCGACCGCATGTATGTGTTTAGCGATATACATCACATTCAGAAACTCAACAACTGGGATTCTACTCAGGTGGGTGGGTTCGAAATTGCCATCAACAATTTTAAGGATCTGGACAATATTACCACCTCAATTTATAACGATATCGACTATAACCTCAATTGCACCAACATCACTCAACAAAATCCTCAGATTTTTGATTGGCTGGCCTTTCAGGATATCAATGTCAGGGTGATTATCATAATGATGATTATTGTGGCAGCCATCAATATGATATCGGCTTTGCTTATTTTAATCATAGAAAAAACAACCCTGATTGGTATATTGAAAGCTTTGGGAATGAACAACTGGAGTGTGCGAAAAGTATTTCTTATCAATGCGGCTTATCTTATTTTGCGTGGCTTGCTTTGGGGAAATGTGATTGCCATAGGGCTGAGTTTGATTCAACTTAAATTCGGCATCTTGAAACTCGACCCCGATTCTTATTATGTGCGCGAAGTGCCCATCAATTTCGATTGGACGAATCTATTGCTTATCAATCTGGGAACCTTCGGGGTTTGCGTGTTGGTGCTTATCATTCCCACTTATGTGGTAACGCGTATCAGTCCGATACGGGCCATACGGTTTAATTAATATTTCGTACATTTGGTGTCCCGTTTATTTTAAAATATTGTAATATGCAAGTAAAAGCTAAACCTGCCGAAAAAATTTATTACACCATGGGCGAAGTGGCCGAATTATTTAAGGTAACTCACTCTCTGATTCGTTTTTGGGAAAAAGAATTTGATATCATAAAACCCTATCGGAATAAAAAAGGAAACCGATTGTTTACCAAAGAGGATGTAAAAAATTTTCACATCATTTATCATTTGGTAAAAGAAAGAGGTTTCACGCTTCAGGGTGCCAAAGACAAACTGAACGAAAACCCCGAAGACACAGCGAACAATGCAGAGATTGTTGATTCGCTGCAAAAGATTAAAAGGTTTTTGGAGGAATTGAAGGAAGAGCTTTGATCTATTAATCAATCATTATTTTTTTTGGGCGCCCACTTCGTGCCAGGCTTTCCGTTCATAGTCCTCGCGGCGGAATAATCATACTGCCATAAAATTCTCATCATCGCCGCCGCTGTGGGCTAACCACTTCAATCCTTGGCGCATCTTGCCAACAGCATTGCCAATTCAAAATGCATTGTGGTCAAACGTCGTAAACGCTTTCGGCGAATTGCATTCACCGTGTTAATTCCATAGCTCCGTAGGAGCTATATATTGGTAGCCAGGGGTGCAACCCCTGGATCATAAACATCCCCCTCCCTTCTTGGCGCCGTTAGGAGCTAAACATTTTTAGGAAACATTATTCACAAGAGAACAACAGCTTCATAGGATATTTGAGATTTAAAAAAGGCTTACATTACTGCAAGCCTTTTTTCTTTAAGGATTTTACAATCCGTTTCTCATGAATTTTATTTTATTATCACAATTTTATCCTTCTCAATAATATCATTTCCAAGCCTAACCTGATAATAATATATGCCGGAAGGTATATCAATAGTGCTTACAGTAAACTTGTTTTTATTACTTACCTGAACTTTCTTAGTAAAAGCTCCATAGATATTATAAAGCTCCAACTCTATTTCTTTTGAAACATTATCACCACTGTATTCTACATAGAACGCATCTTGTGCAGGATTAGGATATACTTTCAACCATTTGTTTTGCAACAAATATTGCTCTACTCCATCCCCCGAAACTGTTATCGTAACAGTATCATACTTTACATTCCCGCAAATGGTTTGTTGAACCACATAAGTAGTAGTATTTTCAGGTTTTACCCACATACCTGCCACTGTATCTATGGGTATGCCTTGTACAAACCAAATACAATCTTCATCCAAGCCTACCTCAGAATGTCTGCCGATAAAAACACTATCGCCTGGATGGTGTACAATTGTATCACGTCCGGCATAGGCATTTAAATCTGCATCTATAACTGAAACATCATCTATATAGTAATAGGAATACCAATTAGATTGTGATCCTATAATAACAGTATCAGATTGTGCATCGGTAAAAAAGTTGCCAATGGTAATGTAATCTTCATTTCCTGAGGCAATAAAGGAACCTTCAATCTTCATCCAGTTAATTTTATCGTTTAATTGTAATATGGAGTTATATACCTGAGGTAAAGCATTTGCTAGATCTGACAAAGGTGGAGGTGAAATACTTCCATCATCAAAAAAAGCGCCTAATTTTTTAATTGATCCCAATGACCCGTCAAGCAAGCTTGCATAAAATTTAACACAATACATTGAACCCGGTTTCAATTTTCCTATCAATTGACTTTGAATATATTCTCTTCCACCATTAATAGTAGGACTTAAAATAACACCAACACCGGCATATCCATTACCAGAATGAGGATATTGATAACCCGTATTACCGATATTAATAGGAATCCCTGCATTACTTGCTTGATTGCTACATATATTAAATAGATCGGAAGAACCACCTGTATTATTTATAAGTTTGTGCCAACCAATTGCAGAATCAATTTGACCCAAATTATTTGGACATCCATATAATATTTCAAAACTACCATTATAAACATAATTCAATTGAGTTTTTCCTTCAAAAGTAACTGCTAACAATAGTAAGCAGTAGAGAATAAAATTTTTCATGATAAAAAAATTACAAAATTATTTGGAAATAATGATTTTGTCTTTTCCAACCATATTATTATCAATAAGCACTCTATAGAAATAAATACCGCTTGATAAATCTCTTGTATTTACTATACATTTGATTTTATTGCTTATTTGAATTTCCCTGATTAATGAACCATAAATATTATAAAGTTCCGTGGTCATTATTTGACCGTTTATATCCCCGGAATATTCAATTGTAAATTCATTGGCAGTTGGGTTGGGGTAAGCCTTGATTTTACCTTCATCAATTGCTTTATTGGGCTTTGATTCAACGGAATGACTACGTAAATTAGCTGCCGATGGGCATTGCGCATATTTTATTGTTGCATATTCCCATTTATTATTATTTCGTTTGCTTCCACCTGTTACATAAGCATTTCCATTTACGCTAATTTTTATACATTGCGCCATTGCAGTATTAAAATCACCTGTATAAATTGTTTTCCATTCCTCTGTTTCATCACTATTGATTTTTTCAGTAAAATAATTTAAAAAGCTATTCTGAGGATCAAATGAGCCTGTAGCACCTGTAATATATATATTGCCATAATTATCTAAAGCAGCCCAATTAACAATATTATACGGATTGTTTTCATAATTTATATGGTAGATCGGAAGAGCACACGTCTGAACTCCAGTCACCTGAAGCTAT